>CAIQQR010000001.1 GCA_903874055.1 uncultured Bacteroidota bacterium
TATGAAAAAGCCATTAATGATAATATGCCAGCTTTGGCAATTACTGACCATGGAAATATGTTTGGTGCATTTAATTTTGTGAGCCAAGCATGGAAAAAAACAAAGGTGGTTGGCAAGGACAAAAATGGTAAAGATATTTTAGCGCCTGTTGTTAAACCAATTGTTGGTTGTGAATTTTATATGGTGAAAGATAGACACCAAAAACAGTTTACAAAGGAGAATAAGGATGATCGTTTTCACCAAGTACTACTTGCGAAAAATGCAGTAGGTTATCAAAATTTAATTAAACTAACATCACTGGGATATATAGAGGGGATGTATAGTAAGTACCCTCGTATTGATAAAGAACTAATTTTAAAATACCACGAAGGAATAATAGCAACTACTTGTTGTATTGGTGCACATGTGCCACAATATATTTTGAGACATGGAGACGAAGAAGCTGAAAAAGAATTTAAATGGTGGTTCGATATTTTTGGAGAAGATTATTATATCGAATTACAAAGACACAAAATTCCAGAACAAGAAACCATTAATGCAACCCTTTTAAAGTTTGCAAAAAAGTATAAGGTAAAAGTTATCGCAACAAATGATAGCCATTATATTAACGAAGATGATGCTAATGCACATGATATTTTATTGTGTGTAAATACCGGAGAGAAACAATCCACTCCTGGTTTTGATGATTTTGTGAATGATGAACTTCAAGTAAAAAACCGAAGATTTAAATTTCCTAACAATGAGTTTTATTTTAAGACTCAAAATGAAATGATTGAGCTTTTTAGTGATATCCCAGAAGCCATTGACAATACCAACGCGATAGTAGATAAAGTAGAAGTATTAAATCTAAAGAAAGATATCCTCCTACCCGCTTTCCCAATTCCTAAGGAGTTTCAAGTACATAAGGATGCCAACATGAACCAATGGGAATTTTTGAAACATATTACTTGGGAAGGTGCAAATAAACGATACCCCGAAATCACCGATGAAATTAGAGAACGTATCGACTTTGAATTGTTCACTATTCAAACCATGGGTTTTGCCGGTTACTTTTTAATTGTTGGTGACTTTATTAAAGCGGGTCGTGAGATGGATGTTTTTGTGGGACCTGGTCGTGGATCTGCTGCCGGAAGTGTGGTTGCCTTTTGTATTGGTATTACGAATATTGACCCTATTAAATATCAATTACTATTTGAGCGTTTCTTAAATCCAGATAGAAAGTCAATGCCCGATATTGATACCGACTTTGATGATGAAGGTCGTCAAAAAGTGATTGATTATGTAGTTGATAAATATGGTAAAGAACAGGTAGCACAAATTATTACCTATGGCACGATGGCTGCTAAAAGTAGTATTAAAGATGTCGCACGTGTTATGGATTTACCACTTTCTGAATCCAATTTATTAGCCAAATTAGTACCAGATAAACCAGGAACCGAACTTCGTCGTTGTTTACATGCACCTATTACAGCGAGGGAAGGTGATAAATCTTTAGCTGAAAAAGAAGGTTATCAATCGGATGATATTGATAATATTAAAAAATTAAGAGAAATATATAATGGGGATGATTTAAGAGCATTGGTTTTACATGAAGCTGAAAAATTAGAAGGTTCCATCCGAAATACCGGTATACATGCCGCAGGTATTATCATTGCGCCAAAGGATTTAACCGAAATTATGCCGGTAGCCACAGCAAAGGATTCTAGTTTATGGGTAACACAAATTGAAGGTTCGGTAATTGAAGAAGCGGGAGTAATTAAAATGGACTTTTTGGGATTAAAAACCCTTTCCATTTTAAAAACTGCATTAGAGCTTATTAAACAAAATCATGGGATCAAAATTGATCTAGACAATATAGCCTTGGACGATGAAAAAACTTTTCAATTATATCAAAAAGGTGAAACCAATGCAACGTTTCAATTTGAATCTCCTGGGATGCAAAAACATTTGCGCGATTTAAAGCCAGATAAATTTGCCGATTTAATTGCCATGAACGCTTTGTATCGTCCAGGACCAATGGCATATATTCCTAACTTTATTGAAAGAAAACATGGTCGTGAAATCATAAAATATGACCTGCCAGAAATGGAGGAATATTTAGCGGACACCTATGGTATTACCGTGTATCAAGAGCAGGTAATGTTACTGAGTCAAAAGATTGGTGGTTTCACAAAAGGAGATGCTGATGTGCTTAGAAAAGCAATGGGTAAAAAACAAAAATCAGTGCTGGATAAAATGAAAGCACAGTTTATTTCGGGTGCAGTAAAAAATGGTCACCCTGAAAACATATTAGATAAAATTTGGACAGACTGGGAAGCATTTGCGCAATATGCATTCAATAAATCACACTCAACCTGCTATGCGTTTGTCGCCTATCAAACAGCCTATTTAAAAGCACATTATCCTGGAGAATATATGTCTGCAGTTTTAAATCATGCAGGCAGTATTGATAAAATAACATTTTTCATGGAGGAATGTAAAAGAATGGGTATTAAAGTATTAGGCCCGGATATCAATGAATCTTTAAAAGGTTTTTCAGTAAACAAACAAGGACAAATACGATTTGGATTAGGCGGATTAAAAGGTGTTGGTGAAGCAGCAATTGAAGCAATTATAATTGAAAGAAATAAAGGCGGCCATTTTACAGACATGGTGGATTATATAAAAAGAGTATTATCAAGAGCTGTAAATAAAAAATCATTAGAAAGTCTTGCTTATTCGGGCACTTTTGATTGTTTTCCCGAATACCATCGAGCACAATATTTTTATGTAGCGGATGGCGACCGAGCAAATGGATTAGAAAAACTAATTCAATATGCACAAGCAACACAGGCTATGAGTACGGGAACAACCAATACACTATTTGGTGATTTGCCATCAGCGATGCAAATTCCATTACCAAAACTCGCCACCTGTGATGTATGGACATTGACAGAAACTTTAGAACATGAAAAAGATGTCACAGGTATGTTTATGAGTGGACATCCGCTTGATCATTTTAATTTTGAAATGCGCCATTACAATTTTACCAATATTTTAGATTTTAATGAAGTTAGAGATACTTTAAATGTGAACCCTAAGCAATTAGGTCGAATGTTTAAATTAGCAGGTTTAGTAACTGATGTTCAACATAGAATTACAAAAACGGGAAAGAATTACGGCAATTTTTCTATAGAGGATTTTACAAGTAAAACA
>CAIQQR010000002.1 GCA_903874055.1 uncultured Bacteroidota bacterium
CTATACAAACATTAAAGAAAGTACTTGAAGGATGACCAAAAACTAAATCACTTACATAGTCAGCACCAATTAAAGCAACCACCGCAAGAGAAGCTGCGTTACTAATTAATATAAGTACATTAATGGTAAATCCAACTCCAGGATGATAGCAATGCGCAAACACTTTATAATACCCGCCCATTACAGGTAAACGTTGTCCAATTTCGGCATAAGTAAGTGCACCAAATAGTGCAATGACACCCCCAATAATCCAAGCAGTAAAAAATATTAGTTCAGTTCCTGATTTTGCAGCAATGGTTGCAGGCGTTTTAAAAATTCCCATGCCAATCACCAAACTCACCACAATCATGGTAAGACTAAAAAAATTAATGCCTTGTTTTTCTTTCATAACACTCACTTTGTTAAGGATAAATATATAAAATGTTGGCTAGTTTTCAACAAAGGGTTAATAATTAAAATCAGGCGCGCCCAATTTTCTTTATATGTTTGTTGTAGAATTAGGTTCATGAGAATGATTAAAAGGGAATCCAGTAAATGCTGGAGCTATTCCCGTAGCTGTAAGTTCATCGTTAAAAACGATTTTGCCTTAATCCACTGAAGCAATTCGGGAAGGATGCAAATGAAAAGAACAAGCCAGAAGACCTGCCTAGTTAATTTATAACCAACAGCTTTCGGGTAAAAAGCAGGATTGTAAAAAATTGTTGAGTGTACTTTAAATTACTGGCATGATGCAAAATTTATAGTTTTATCCAACAGTCAATTATGGTTCTTTTTTCCAGGAAGCTCATTGTTAACCACAAAAAACAAAACAATGAGCAAAAAATTAATCACGCTCTCGGTAGGCTTAATAGCTACCACCCTCCTCTTTGGGCAAAAAGACAGTCTTTCACAAAAAAATGTCTACAATTTAGATGACGTTATTGTTACTGCCAATAAAATTGAGCAGAAACAAAATACCACAGGTAAGCTAGTAAGCATTATTACTGCTGCTGACTTCAAAGCCAACACTGGCCGTACCCTTTCTGAAATTTTAAATGAACAAGTTGGCTTGTATTTACCTGGCGCATTAAGTAATGCAGGAACCGTTCCAAGTATTTATATGCGCGGAGCATCTAGCGGTAGAACACTCGTACTAATTGACGGGGTGCCAGCTGGTGATCCAAGTATGATTAGTAATGAATTTGATTTAAACCTAGTTCCACTTAGTCAGGTAGAAAGAGTGGAAATTTTAAAAGGGGCGCAAAGTACCATGTATGGTTCGGATGCCATTGGGGGCGTCATTAATATTATTACAAAATCAAGAGGTCAAAAATCATGGGCTGGTGAATATAGCACTGGCACTTATGGTACCCATAAATTAGCTATTCAACATGCACATACTTTTAATAAATTAAGTTTTGTAGCAGGTTTTGAAAATAAATCTGCAACTGGTTTTTCATCTGCAACAGATATAAAAAACACTGGACTATTTGATAAAGACGGTTACCAGAATAAAAGCTGGTTTGTAAATGTTAATTATGCATTTAATAAAAACTGGAACTTAAAAGCATACACCCGTCAAACTTCCTATTCTGCCGATGTGGATTATGGCGCATTTAAAGATGATAAAGATGAGTACTTTCATAATGCAACTAAAATGTCGGGGATTACTTTAAAATATAAAAAAGAAAATACCAGTTTTCAATTATTGTATCAATACAGCACACAGGATAGAAATTATTTAAATGATAGTGTAGACAAAAAATATATAACCTACGAGAAAAATCAATATGCGGGTAAATCCCATTTTGCGGACGCCTTTTTCTCTACAAAATTTTCAAAAAATGTACAATGGATTATTGGAACTGATTTTAGATATGGGTCCTACAAGCAAGATTATTATTCTTTGAGTATTTATGGTCCCTATAATGATAATTTTAAAGACACTTTCCAATATCAAAATGCAATTTATACCTCTCTATTATTAAATTCCAACGATCATAATTGGTTACTTGAATTAGGGGGCAGGTATAATAACCATTCAAGGTATGGTGGAAACCAAACATTTACAATTAGCCCTTCCTATAAATTAAATGACCAAAATAGAATCATCGCAAGCATTTCAACAGGATACAAAGTGCCCTCACTTTATGAGTTAAGTTACAATGGTGCATTGGCCCCAGAAAAATCATTTAACACAGAAATTGGGATAGAACATAAATCTGAAAAAGTGTTTGCGCGCGCAGTATATTACAATCGCACAATTGATAATGGAATTGATTACAATTATATTGATTATAATTTTTTCAACTTTATTAATCAAAAAGTAAATGGAATTGAAATGGAATTAAATTGGAAAGCAAATGAAAAAAATAGTTTCTCCGCTAACTACACTTTAATGAATGGACAAGAAACCAATCAAAATAGAATTACCACTACAGATACCATAACTTACAATTATTTATTAAAACGACCTAAACATAGTGGGGGAATTAGCTGGAATTTTAAAGCTAGCAATAAATTAAACTTAAGTGTTAGTGCAAGATATACTAGCAAAAGATATGACGTTGGTGGTTATGCTGCGCCAGATGTACTATTAAATTATTACACATTAATTAATGCACATATCAATTATAGTTTAACGAAAAATTGGACCCTTTTTGGGGAGGGTCAAAATTTAGCAAATGAACATTTTCAGGAGATTAATGGATACAATACAATCGGCCGAATGATAATGATTGGCATACGATTGCACTAATCCATTTTAACCTATAATAAATCTAAAAAAGCTTTGTATCTTCATACAAAGCTTTTTTATGGAATTCCATTTTAATGAATTAGTCACCGTGATTTTTACTTTGTTTGCCGTAATTGATATTGTGGGATCTATCCCCTTATTAATTGCCATGAAGGAAAAAATGGGGGGTATTAAATCATTTAAAGTGACTTTGATTTCAGGAGGATTAATGATTGCTTTTTTGTTTTTAGGAAAGCCTTTTTTAAGTGTCTTAGGATTGGATGTAAAATCCTTTGCCGTAGGAGGATCCATTGTGATATTTTTATTAGGACTAGAGATGGTGTTAGGACATGAGATTTTTAAAGGAGATAAGGAGGCGCATTCAGGAACCGTAGTGCCCATCGCCTTCCCTATTATTGCAGGAAGTGGAACACTTACTACTATCATGTCATTAAAAGCCAATTTTGAAGAAGTCTATATTTTATTAGGTATCGTAGTAAACTTGGCCATTATTTATATTGTATTAAAATCCTTGAGTTGGATTGAAAAATTATTAGGCCCAGGTGGATTACTAGCTGTACGTAAATTTTTTGGCGTAATCTTATTAGCCATTGCTGTTAAGATATTCTCAAGTAATATTGGATCCCTAAAACATTAATTCATTTTAGTTTTTGAAAAAAACAATTTCCATATTATTATTAGGTGTATTTATAATAAGCCAAATTGGACATCATTTGGTGTTTACATTGGCAAAATGGAATGCAAAAGAAATAATAACACAAAATCTAAAATTGAATGTAGTTGATGATTTAATTGAAAAAATTGCAGACAATAAAAATATTCATTGGGAGGAAAAAAATGAGGAATTTGAACTTAACGGACAAATGTACGATGTGGTAAAAAACGAGGTGATCAATCATCAAACTGTTTATTATTGTATTAATGACCAAAAAGAAAGCGGATTAATTCGGATTTATAATAATTGGATTCAAAACGAACATTCCAATGAGCAGGGAAAACAAAATGCAAAATCTATTTTAAAATATACACAAATTGAATGTGATTTCCCTACTCAAAGATTGGAAATAAATAAATCATACTGTCTTGTCAAAAATATTGGCACAAATGATAGCAGTACTATATACAGAAGCCTTTTAGTAGAAGGCCCACCTCCAAAGCACTTAGCTTAATTACTTATTTTAAGAAATGATCTAAGGAAATATTAAAATTATATTTCCAACTATACGCATGTTGCACTTACTTACCATGCAACTATCTGAATTCTATTTAAAAAGATATTTAAATGAAAAATGTTTTACTGAATTTGGCTTTATGCTTATTGATAGCAATGCCTGGAATTGGTCAAACCAATGTGAAAGGAAAAGTATTAGATGCCATCACAAAAAAACCTCTAGTAGGCGCAAGCGTCTCTATTGACAATAAAAAAACTACTACAGACATTGCTGGAAATTTTTCTTACAATTGTACTGCTAAAGAAAACATTAAAGTTAGTTTTGTAGGTTATGAAACTAAAATTGAGGGCAATAAAAGTTGTGTCACAGATTTAATCATTTATTTAAATCCAACTGTTTTAACATTAGACGAGGTAGAAGTTTCCAATTCTACCAATAACAATAAAACATTATTATACCAACCAGCTGCCATTACCAATTTAAATCAAACTGATATTAAAAGAGCAACGGGCTTATTTTTTGATGATGCTATCCAAACCAATGTGCCAGGCGTACAAATGGCAAGAAGATCCGTTGGTGGTGGTCAACAATTTAATATAAGAGGTTATGGAAATGGAGTGAGAGGGAAAAATGGAACCAGTAGCAATTTTGATGGTCAGGGATCAAAAGTATATTTAAATGGTATTCCTATTACAGATGCAGAAGGAATCACCACAATGGATGATATTGATTTTGGTTCCATAGCAGCAGCCGAAGTGGTTAAAGGCCCAGCTGGATCATTATATGGATTGGCTATTGCTGGAGCAATTAATTTAAAAACCATTCAACCTGAAAAAAATAAAACCAGCTTAGGACAGGAATTTATTACCGGTAATTATGGATTAAGAAGAAACACCACTACATTCCAAACCTCAAACAATAATTCCTCTTTATTAGTAAACTATGGACATCAAGAAGTAGAAGGATTTACTATCCATAATGCATCAAGAAAAGATTATGCTAATGTAGTGAATGCTTATAGTCCTAGTGATAAACAAACAGTAAGCACTTATTTTGGATACAGCAATAGTTATGATCAACGTGCTGGCGAATTAACCATCGCACAATATGAGTCAAATGATTATTCGGGCAATATTGATTATATAAAAAGAGATGGCCATAGCAATGTGATTACATTTAGAGCTGGTATCACAAACAGTTATAAATTAAATGAAAACTTCACGAGCAATACTACTGTATTTGGAACCAACTTTACTAGCAACGCTAGTTCTGCGGCAGGTTGGACGGAAAAAGCAACAGGTAATTATGGAATTAGAGCAACCATTGATTCCAAATTTGATTTAAATGAAAAAATTAAACTTTCAGGTATTACTGGAATTGAATCACAAAGACAGGATGCACATGTAGTGGGCTATAACATGAAACAAAATCCATTAGATACCGCTAGTGTTTGGAAATACGACGTAAGCCCTTACTGGGTTTTAAATGCAACAACATCAGATGTAAATTCAGTAAGCACCACTTCTTCCCTATTTTCAGAATGGACTTTAAGTTTACCAAAAGACATTTCTGTAACTGCAGGAATTGGCTCAAGCAATATGAAAATGACTTTAAATGACAGATTAAACCCTGCTTTAACCACCAGGCCTTCAAAGTTTGAAAAAGAATATACAGGAATGGTTTCCCCTCATTTTGCCATTAATAAAATAATCAACAAACATATTTCTTTATATGCCTCTTACAGTAAAGGATATAAAGCACCAGTAAGTTCCTACTTTTATATAACGACCCCTGCAGTGACTACTCCTGCTACACCTGCCACCGGAAGAGTAAATGAAACATTAGTTCCTGAAGTGGGCACTCAAATGGAATATGGAACGAAAGGGCAAATTTTTGATAATAAATTAATTTATGAGTTTGCCTATTTCCATACTGTATTTGAAAATAAAATGACCGCTATTTCGGTAGTATCTCCTGCAAATAAATCAACCACATTATATTCATATGTAGTAAATGGTGGAGAGCAAAGACATTTTGGAGTGGAGGGGATGGTAAAATATAACTTAATAAGTAGTCAAAATGGTTTTATTAAATTAGTAAGCCCATTTGCGAATTTCACAAAAAGCGATTTTACTTACGCAAATAATTTCACTATTCAAAAGTCGGTTACTAGTATCGAAAACTATACTGGCAAACAAGTTGCAGGCGTTCCTAATTGGATAGTAAACGCTGGTATTGATATGCAATTTAAAGGAGGATTTTATGCCAACCTTACCTATAACTACAAGGACAAAACACCCATTACTGGACTAAACGATTTTTATACAACAAGCTATAATTTATTAAATGGTAAAATTGGTTTTAGCACTTTAATTGATAAACATTTTAGTATAGATACTTATATAGGCGCAACCAATATGACAAATACCAAATATTATTTAATGGTATTTGCAAACCAATTGCCAGACACTTATTTGCCTGCTCCAAAAAATGCGATGGTATTTGGAGGCATTAATTTAAAATATAACTTTTAATTGTATTAAATTTAAACTATGAAAAAACTATATTTTTTAAGTGTACTAAGCCTACTAGCAATGAGCTGTGGACGTTTTTCAAATAAGGAAGACAAAACGCCAGGTAATATGCGCATAGTTTGTGTTTCCAAACACTTAACCGAAATGGCATTTGCATTAGGCCAAGGGAAAACTTTAGTAGCAGTAGATTTAAGTAGCACCTACCCCGATAGTGCTAAACTTTTAAAAACAGTGGGTTATCATAGGGCCTTAAGTCCCGAAGGAATTATTGCTATGAGCCCCGATTTAGTAATTCACAGTAATGATATTGGACCAGAAACCGTAATTCCACAAATTACTAAAGTGGGTTTAACAGTAAAAACATTTGGCTCTGCTAATACCATTGACAGTGCTAAATTAACTTTAAAGGAACTGGCTGATTTTTATGGCGTTCCCAAAAAAGCGGATTCTATTATTAAACAAATGGACGCTTCCATTAACGCAGCAGCGGATTCATTGAAAGCAATGCATATTACTAAAAAGCCAAAAGTAATGATTATACATTTTGGCCGCGCGAGTAATATCTATTTTGTAATGAGTGGACGAAACGGCGTAGGCTATAAAATGATTTCACTTTCTGGTGGTGAAACGGCTATATATCATGCCAAAGGTGCAAAACAATTATCCGCAGAAGCTATTGCAGCTGCAAATCCTGATGTTATTATTGCCACCGATTTTGGTTTTGACCAAATGGGTAGCATGGAAAAATTTATTGCAGGTGTTCCTGGAGTAGCCTTAACCAATGCAGGGAAAAATAAAAATATCATTCGTTTTGAGGAGCACGATTTAGTTTATTTTGGACCAAGATCCGGTGATAATATTTTATCCCTAATGAAGCAACTACATAGTGTTAAAAATGTTCAATAAAAATAAAAGCATTTATATTATTTCAAGCATTGCACTTTGCTTAATAATGCTTGCCTCTATTCAATGGGGGGCAATTAGCATTACTAATATTCAAATGGCAGCCGCTGTGAAACATTTTTTTCAAGGAAAAACACCTTCGTCTATTTACGAGGGTGTTTTTTTACAAATAAGATTGCCTAGAGTATTTTTATGTCTTTTCTCAGGAGCGATTTTATCGGTTTCAGGGGTATTTATGCAAGGCTTATTTAGAAACCCTTTGGTGGAACCAGGCATTATAGGAACCAGTGCAGGTGCCGCTTTTGGCGCCTCCATTGTATTTGTATTAGCAGTTTATTTACCCATGGATTGGAAAGCTTTAGTAGGCCCTTTACTAGTTCCCTTATTTGCTTTTTTGGGTGCTACCCTTGCCACCTATTTGGTGTATATGATTTCTAAAAATCATCAAAAAACTTCTATTCTTTCTATTTTACTAGTGGGACTTGCCATTAATGCAATGGGATTAAGTGGCATGGGCTTTATGACTTATATAGCTAGAGATCCACAAGCAAGAAGTATAAATTTTTGGAACCTAGGTACTTTTTCAGGCGCCAATTGGCAACAAGTATTAATAGTATTAGCGCTCTTGATAGTTGTAATTTTTTCTATTTTTAAATTCATAAAACCATTAAACGCCTTACTACTTGGAGAGGAAGAAGCTTTGTATTTAGGGGTAAATATAAAAAAGTTTCGTAGAAAAATTTTAATACTCAATACCTTAATGGTGGCTATTATCACCTCCTTTGTGGGTGTGATTGGTTTTGTAGGACTAATTGTACCTCATATTGTAAGACAACTCGTGGGTAGTGATCATAAAAAATTATTACCCATGTCCATGCTTGTGGGCGCATCGGTTTTATTACTTGCCGATCTTGCTGCAAGGCTATTACTTGCACCTTCGGAAATTCCTATTGGCATTATCACCTCCCTTGTTGGCGCTCCTCTATTTATATTTTTATTAAAGAAAAGTATTTTTATAAAATCCGATGCTTAAGTTACAGGACATAAATTATACCATTGGTGCAAAACAAATTTTGTCAGGCATTCAAATAAATTTTGAGCCAGGTAAATTGCATATGATACTTGGGCCCAACGGCTCGGGAAAAACTTCCTTGTTAAAAATTGCAAGTGGACAAATTCAAAATTATAATGGTAGTGTATTTTATGACAATCATTTAATTAGCCAAATTCCTACTGCTACGTTAGCAACCTACCGTAGTTATTTAAGTCAACAAAATAATATTCCTTTCCCATTAACGGTTGCGCAGTTAATTCAAATGGGACGTTATCCTCACTACTCCTATGAGCCCACAAAAAACGATTTTAAAGTAATTAATGAGGTAGTTAATAAATTAGAAATTTCCCATTTACTTAACCGGGACTTTAATACCTTAAGTGGCGGGGAGCAACAGAGAGTGCAGTTTGCAAGGGTTTTAGCGCAGGTATGGGAAAAGGGAACTAATAATAATCGTTATTTATTTTTAGACGAACCTTTAAACAATTTAGATATTCAGTATCAAAAATATTTACTGCAAACCATACGTGAATTTATTAAAGAAGACCTAGTAGTTATTATGATTGTGCATGATATTAATTGGGCGCTTGCCTACGCAGATAAAGTGTATTTTTTAAATAAAGGCACTCTTGTTGCGCAAGGAAATCCCACTGAAATTATTAATGAAAAACTAATCATGGAGGTTTTTAATATTACTAGTAAAATTATTAGTGTGCCAGGACAAAATTATCCATTGGTATGTTTTTAAGTGCTTTAGTTGAATTAGTACCAATTTCATTTAGGCTCTTACCCCCTTTAATTTAACCTTTCAATGGTAATAAAGTTATTGACATAACCTGCACCGATAGACATAGTGATCCTATACACTCTATTATTAGTAGTGTCATTTACTAAATACGTTGAGTAATCACCCGCATTACCAAAACCCCATCCAAACCAAGAACCTGATGGAGTAGTTGTTACATAATTATTATAAGCCGAATTTCCACTCCCACCTCCATAAGCACCATAAGTAGCGCCAATATTACAATAAAAAGGGGTAAAATGAACCAACATAATGGCAATTAAATACTTGTTTCCAGAGTAAATAGTTGCATAATGAGATAGCGCGTAAATATTATTGATCAATAAAAAAAAGAACAAATAAATATTAACCTTATTGGTCCGTCTCAAATTAATAAGCAATAAAAAAGTAACTACAAATCCAAATATTGTAATCGACAAAAGCATAAAGGGGGAGGGGGTGTCTAAATTCTTGAACAATGCAAATGTAATATAGATTTTTTTCATTTGTAATGGTTAATTTTGCATTAATGAACTTCTTTATTATTAATCCAAATGCGGGAACCAATACTCCATCCCATTTTAAAAAATTAATTGAAATAATTAAAGAAGATGCTAACTGTAAAATTTGGGAAACAACAGCTCCTTTGGAAGCTTATGATATAGCTCAAAAAGCAATACAGGAGGGGGCTTCACGTATTATTGCAGTTGGTGGTGATGGCACTATCAACGAAGTAGCTTCTGCATTAGTTGGCACTAATATTCCGCTTGGAATTATTCCTATTGGGTCAGGTAATGGACTGGCAAGACATCTTAAAATTCCTTTAAAAATTAAAAAGTCCCTTCAATTGGCAAAAGAAGGTGTTCCACAAAAAATGGATGTTGGATTATTAAATGATAAATACTTTTTTTGTACTGCTGGAATTGGGTTTGATGCAAGTGTTGCGAATGAATTTGCAAAGGGGAAAGGAAGAGGTCTTATTAATTATGTTAAAGCCACTTTAAAAACAATATTCAAATATCAACCTATTGAAGTGTCTATCAATGAAGGACCAAAAGAACCAGTATTTTCATTAACGATTGCCAATGCGAATCAATTTGGCAACAACGCATATATTTCACCGCTTTCAGATATTCAAGATGGATTATTGGAGATCGTTAAAATATACAAAATTGGATTATTGCGTGCATTTATTATTGCCATCCGATTATTCAAAGGCGATATCCATGAATCCAATAAAGTAGAGATAACTGCTACAAAATCAATTCATATTAAGTACAAAAAAGATGCTCCTTTTCACTTAGATGGAGAATCTATAATGACTACTGCGCCCGATTTAGCCATTAAAATTATCCCTAAGGCACTGAATGTGATTTGTTAACCCCAAATTAACTTGATAAACATTGCTCTTTTTATCGATGTTCCTCTTAAAATAACTAAACTAGATTCTTTCTAAAATGGAATAGAATCGCAATTTTATTCGTAATTTAGGTCACATTATAATTTACGGTTTATGGGCGCAATTTCACTCATTGCTTTATTAGTAGCAGCCATTGCATTTTCTGCAGGTGGTATTTTAGTCGGAAAAATTTTAGTTAAAGGAAGTTGTAACCCTCAAAAAGGGCAAGTTTACGAATGTGGTATCCCCACAACAACTTCTCCTTGGCATCAATTTAATGTTGGTTATTATTTATTTGCTTTACTTTTTTTAATTTTTGATGTGGAGTTGGTGTTCATGTATCCATGGGCAGTGGTTGTTAAAAAAGTGGGTATAGTTGCTTTAATTGAAATTATCGTATTCATATTTATTTTATTCATGGGCTTTTTATACGCTCATAAAAAAGGCGCACTAAAATGGAATTAAACGAAAACATTGCAGGGAATCCACCGTTCCCGGGAATTATCCATGAAACACCAGGTGGCGGAATTGTAGTAAGTACATTTGATAACGTTATTAATTGGGCACGCAGCAATTCCTTATGGCCATTGTCTTTCGCAACAAGTTGTTGTGGAATTGAAATGATGTCTACGGCTTCGGCCAAATATGATTTTTCGCGTTTTGGTTTTGAAGTGGCGCGTGCCTCCCCACGTCAAGCCGACGTTATTATTATTGCAGGCACCATTGTAAATAAAATGGCTCCGGTATTAAAACGTTTATATGATCAAATGGCCGATCCCAAATATGTAATTGCTATGGGTGCTTGTGCTATTAGTGGTGGTCCATTTTTTTACAACACCTACTCGGTTGTAAAAGGTGCAGATCATATCATTCCAGTGGACGTTTATATTCCTGGATGCCCTCCAAGGCCCGAGGCTTTATTACACTCTTTAATTACACTACAAGAAAAAATTAAAATGGGTATGACAAGAGATCAAATTAGAACAGAATTTAAACAATAGTATATGACTAACGAGGAAATAAAAACATATATAACCGCACATACTCCTGAAGCAACCTATGATGAAGCAGGGGAATGGTTAACTATTTTAATTGAATCCAATCACTTGAAACCATTGGCTGCTGTACTTCGCGGGCAACCGATGCAATTAGACTTTTTGTTTTGCCTAACTTGTATTGATTACAAGACACATTTAACAATGGTGTATCACTTAACTTCTACTTCCAATCGCAATATCAATATCGTTTTAAAAGCAAATGTGAATATTGGTGACCCAATTATCGAAACAGTATCTGATTTATGGCGTACTGCTGAATTTTTAGAACGTGAAGTATTTGAAATGTTTGGAGTAGATTTCTTACATCATCCCGATTTGAGAAGATTGATTTTGGAGGAAGATTTTAAAGGCTTCCCTTTAAGAAAAGATTTTGAAGATCCTATCAACATGATTAAATTATAATTAGGCAATGTATACCGAAACTGAAATTATAAAAGACACTACCAACCTTGGACCTGATGGCGAATTGGTAGTTAATATGGGACCTCAACACCCTGCAACGCATGGTGTATTGCATTTGGTGGTAACATTGAATGGAGAAACCATTAAAAAGATTGAGCCTCATTTAGGTTATATACATCGCTCTATTGAAAAAATGTGTGAGAGTTTAACCTACCGTCAATTTATTTATGTGACCAGCAGAATGGATTATTTGTCTTCTCATATTAATAATACAGCCTGTGCTTTATTAATTGAAAAAGGAATGCAAATTGAAGTGCCCGAAAGAGCAAAAGTGGTGCGTACTATTTTAAATGAATTAACACGCATAGCATCGCATGAATTGTGGATTGGTGCAATGGCAATGGACTTAGGTGCTTTCACTCCTTTCTTTTATGCTTTTAGAGAGCGTGAAATGATTACTGATATTATGGAAGATACTTGCGGTGCAAGATTAACTATGAATTATATTGTTCCTGGCGGATTGATGTATGATATTCATCCAGATTTTCAAACTAAAGTAAAAGCTTTCGTAAAACAATTTAAAGAAAAAGTAACTGAGTACGAGGACTTGGTAACAGGCAATGTGATTTTTCAAAGTCGTACAAAAGGTGTGGGGGTATTAACTACAGAGGATGCCATTTCCTATGGATGCACTGGCCCAGTAGCGCGCGCAAGTGGTGTAAGTTGTGATATCAGAAAAATTGCACCTTATGACGCTTATGATCGTGTTGAGTTTGATGAAGTAATTGAAACGGCAGGAGATTCTTTTTCAAGATATATGGTGCGTGTGAAAGAAATGAATCAGTCCATTCGCATTATTGAGCAACTTATTGATAATATACCTGAAGGAGATTTTGTGGGCAAAACAAAGAATGTGTTGAAATTAGCAAAAGGCGAATTTTATCAAAGAGTTGAAACAGCGCGTGGTGAATTGGGTGTGTACATTGTAAGCGAAGGCGCTACCACTCCATACCGTATTAAATTTCGCTCTCCTGGATTCTCTAACTTATCTGTTTTAGATCATATTGCTAAAGGCAGTAAAATTGGAGACTTAATGGCAACCATGGGTACTTTGGATTTAGTAATTCCGGATATTGACAGATAAGTTAATTCCAATTGAAAAAACATTAGAACGATACGATTAAAAAGATATAAATGTTAAGTTTAGAAAGTATAACAAAAACAACACAGGATTGGTTGTTTACAAAGTTCAATCCACAAATAGCTTTAACGCTTGAATGTGTATTTGTAATTTTACTAGCTATTACCTTGTTTGCATTGCTAGGTTTAGTGTTGGTATTGTTAGAACGCAAGGTGGCTGCAAGAATTCAAATTCGCCTTGGACCAAACCGTGTTGGCCCAGGAGGTATTTTTCAAACAGCTGCAGATACTTTAAAATTAATTATGAAGGAGGGCTTAACACCCGACACGGCCGATAAATTTTTATTTAACCTAGCTCCTTTTGTAGTAATGATGGTAGCAATGCTTTTATTAGCACCTATTGCATTTGCAAAAAACTTTCAAATTTGGGATATCAATATTGGCGTTTTATATATTTCCTCGGTTTCGTCTTTATCTGTTATTGGTATTTTGATGGCTGGCTGGGCTAGTAACAACAAATACTCATTATTAGGTGCCATGCGTAGTGGTGCACAAATTGTAAGCTATGAATTGTCAGCAGGCTTTGCGGTATTAACTATTGTAGTACTTACGGGTAGTTTACAAATTTCTGAAATTGTTGCAGCGCAACAAAATGGTTGGTGGTTATTTAAAGGTCATATCCCTGTAGTTATTGCATTTGTATTATATATTATTGCAGTTACTGCCGAAACCAACCGTGCTCCATTTGATTTAGCCGAAGCCGAATCGGAATTAACAGCAGGTTTTCATACCGAGTATTCTGGAATGAAGTTTGCTTTATTTTTCTTAGCAGAGTATATTAATATATTTATTGTTTGTGCCATTGGCGCTACTTTATTTTTAGGTGGCTGGATGCCACTTCATATTGGGAGCTGGGAGGCATTTAATCATATCATGGATTATATCCCTTCTAGTATTTGGTTTATGGGAAAAACATTTTTCTTAATTTTTGTAATCATGTGGTTTAGGTGGACTTTCCCACGCCTTCGTGTGGATCAATTATTAAACTTAGAATGGAAATATTTATTACCAATAAGCTTGTTTAATCTTTTACTAGTTACCGTAATTGCGATTATGGGCTGGTATTTTTAACACTAAATGAATTAGAAAATGTTTTTGAAAGATTATATAGTTGATGTGTACAATGGTGTTGCTTCCTTATTAAAAGGGATGCGTAAAACCGGCTACTATTTTACACATAGCAAAGAAATTATCACAGAGCAATATCCAGATAATAGAGCTACTTTAAAATTAGCAGATAGGTTTAAAGGTGAAGTAGTAATGCCGCATGATGAAAACAACGAACATACATGTACCGGTTGTACCGCCTGTGAATTAGCCTGTCCCAACGGCACTATAAAAATTATTACCAAGTTTGATATTACACCCGAGGGCAAAAAGAAAAAAGCCATTGACGCTTTTATATACCGTCTAGAAATGTGTACCCTATGTAATTTATGTGTAGCGGCTTGTCCAAGTGATGCAATTATTATGGCACCTAATTTTGAACACAGTGTATTTGATAGAAGCAAATTGACAAAAATTTTAAATAAACCTGGATCTAAAATAAAGGAGGGAATCGAATAATGAATATATCATCAATCCTATTTTATGCAATCTCTGCTTTCATACTAGGCGCAG
>CAIQQR010000003.1 GCA_903874055.1 uncultured Bacteroidota bacterium
CCTAGTGGTGTCTTTTATTTTTGGTAAAAGAGAACCAGTGAGGAATATGCAAACTAATAACTTCATTGATAATAGTTATATGAAACTAGTGGAAGGATTTCGAAAAATTTATAATTTTTTGAATAAATCATAAGAGGGATTTATTGCACTTTTTTATATTTAAAAATAAAAAGTGCAATAAACCTACCCCATGTTGTGGAAGACTTTATTAACGTCCTCATCTTCCTCTAGTCTTTCAATTAATTTACTAATATCCTCAGCTTGTTCATCACTCACTGGAACGGTAGTTGTAGGGATCCACTCAAACTCGGCACTGATTACATTTAATTTTTTTACCTCTAATTCTTTTTGCAAATTACCAAAGTCAGTAAATGCACATCTTAATACTAAAATTGCATTTCCATTATCATCTGTACTATCTCCTAATTCATCTAACCCATGGTCAATTAATTCCAATTCCAAATCATCCATCACCAAGCCTTCTGGATTTAATTTAAATACCCCCATTTTCTTAAACTGAAAACTTACGCTACCACTATTACCCATGGCACCACCCCCTTTGTTAAAATGACTCTTTACATTGGCAACAGTTCTTACATGGTTATCAGTTGCTGTTTCCACTAATAAAGCAACACCATGAGGTGCATATCCTTCGTATAAAATTTCCTCATAGTTACTAGTATCCTTGCCCATCGCACGCTTAATAGCTGCTTCCACTCTATCCTTAGGCATACCGGCACTACGTGCATTTTGATAACATCTTCTCAATGCCGGATTGGTATCCGGATCAGGTCCAGATGCTTTGACAGCAATCACAATTTCTTTACCAATACGTGTAAACTGTTTTGCCATACGATCAAATCGCTTGAACATAGTGGCTTTTCTTACTTCAAAAATACGTCCCATAGTAATTATTTAAGGTCTGCAAAAATAAGGCAAAAAAAATAGCCAGACAATTCAGTCTGGCTATTCTATGGTTTATCTGAACAATTTTAGTTGTTCGTATTCAATTTACTTCTTTTGCGGCTGTAAGCAAAATATACCACCAAACCTAAAGCCATCCAAGCGAATGCTACTTTTAGGGTTTGTGCATCTAATGCAAATATCATTGCCAAACAAATAATAGCACCTAAGATAGGAACTAATGGCACTAATGGTGTTTTAAATGGACGCTCCATATTTGGAGATTTCACACGTAAAATCCAGATACCAGCACTTACTAATACAAAGGCAAATAAGGTTCCAAATGAGGTTAAGTCTCCTGCAACGCTCCCTGGTACAAATGCGGCAAATGCACCTACAAATACAAACAAAATCATGTTAGATTTATAGGGAGTTCTGTATTTAGGGTGTAAGTCAGAGAATGCTTTTGGTAATAATCCGTCATTCGCCATAGAAAAGAATACACGAGATTGTCCCATTAACATTACTAATATAACCGAAGAAAAACCTGCTAAGATTGCTACAGTTACTGCTTTTGCTAACCAGCCATAACCAGTCATATAAGTTGAGATTGCGTACGCAACAGAAGCTTCTTTACCTTTTGCAGGGTCAACAAAATCGGTCCATGGAGCAACACCAGTTAATACGTGTCCGAATAAAATGTACAAAATAGTACATACTACTAAAGAGCCTAAAATACCAATTGGCATATCACGCTTTGGGTTTTTAGCTTCCTGTGCAGCAGTTGAAACCGCATCAAAACCAATAAAGGCAAAGAATACAATGGCAGCGCCGCCTAATACTCCACCCCATCCATGCTTAAACACACCAGAGTAGTCTGCAATTACTTTACCATGATCCATTACGGGTGGTTGGTTTGCAGGAATAAAATAAGGGGTATGGTTTGCAGGGTTAATAAACTGCCAACCTACAGCTATAAATATCAATACAATGGCCACTTTTACAAATACGATAATCGCATTTACAATGGCAGACTCTTGCGTTCCCTTAATTAATAATAAGGTTAACAATAATAATATAACTAATGCAGGTGCGTTCATGATACCATGATGTAAAACACCAGCGGTATCTGTAAGACTCTCAAAAGGAGAGTGGCACCATTCATACGGTATTCGGTTGCCTAGTAGCTTGTTTAAATATTCACTCCATGCGATAGATACCGTTGCAGCACCTAAAGCATATTCCATAATTAAAGCCCATCCTATAATCCATGCTACTGTTTCGCCCATTGTTACATATGAATAAGCGTAAGCACTGCCTGAAATAGGAATCATTGCAGCAAATTCGGCATAACATAAACCAGCAAAAGCACAACCAATTGCAGCAATTATAAATGATAAAGTAACAGCTGGTCCTGCAGCTTGACCTGCAGCAGCGGCAGTTCTCACAAATAATCCAGCTCCAATAATGGCACCTACTCCAAGTGCAATTAAGTTACCAGCACCTAATGTGCGCTTTAAACCTTTACCACCATCTTCGGCTTGTGCTAACATGGCAGCTAGATCTTTTTTTCTAAATAAACTCATAGTTGTTTTTTTCGTTAATGATCAATTTCATTATAAGTTGAAAAATAGCACTTTTTTCTCAAAAAATCACTGCTTTTTTATGAATAGTATCTCATTTTCGGGGCTATTTTTTTGTAACATATGTCTTATATTGCAGTACTATCCATATATGAAAAAATCAAATAAACTTACCCTGTATATTGTTTTAGCAATGATTGCAGGAGCTGCTTTGGGTTATTATGTTCATGAAACGAGCACCCCAGCAACTATTGAGGTGTTTTCAAAAAACATCAAGCTGCTAACGACCATCTTTTTGAGATTAATTCAAATGATTATTGCTCCTTTGGTATTTACAACGCTTGTGGTAGGTATTGCTAAATTGGGTGATATCAAAACAGTAGGAAGAGTAGGCGGGAAAGCACTTTTATGGTTTATAACGGCATCCTTGGTGAGTTTATTAATTGGATTGGTGTTGGTGAATGTATTAAAACCTGGAGAGGGTATCGCATTATCTAACGCTGATATTTCAGGAGCCAAAGATTTAATGGGTAAAACACAGGCCTTTAGCTTAGGTGGATTTATAGAACACGTATTCCCAAAGAGTATGTTTGAAGCATTGGCTAATAATGAAATTTTACAGATCGTAATATTCAGCATTTTCTTTGGTGTTGCTGCTGCAGCAATGGGTGAAAAAGCAAATGGATTAATTAAAGCATTTGATAGTGCAGCTCATATTATTTTAAAAATGGTAGGCTATGTAATGAACTTTGCGCCAGTAGGCGTATTTGGTGCATTGGCTGCCGTGATTGCTACCAAAGGGTTAGCGGTATTTTTATTTTATGGAAAATACTTATTATATTTTTTAATGGGTATTGGGGTGTTATGGATTTTCCTGATTGTAGTAGGTTTTATAATTCTTGGAAAAAGAATGCCTTCATTAATTAAAATCATTTTAAGTCCATTAATTATTGCATTTAGTACAACAAGTAGTGAGGCAGTGTTTCCTAAATTAACCGAAGTGTTAGAGAAGTTTGGATGTAAGGATAAAATTGTGTCTTTCATTTTACCCTTAGGTTATTCTTTCAATTTGGATGGTAGTATGATGTATATGACTTTTGCAAGTATGGCCATTGCTCAAGCTTACGGCATTCATTTGGATATCGGAACTCAGTTGACTATGTTAGTGGTGTTAATGCTAACAAGCAAAGGGATAGCAGGTGTGCCTCGAGCTTCTTTAGTAGTGGTAACTGCTACTTGCGCCATGTTTAAAATTCCGCCAGAAGGGATTGCTTTAATTTTGCCGATTGATCATTTTTGTGATATGTTCCGCACAGCAACGAATGTGTTGGGTAATAGTTTGGCAACCACAGTGGTAAGTAAATGGGAAGGTGCATTAGAAGAACCAACACAAGATTAAAAAGATATTAATGACATTATTATTAGATGCTTTTCATTGGAGTCAATTATTGCAGCCCCAATATTATATTGAGAATGGAGGTTTGTGGTTATTGCTTTTAGTAGTATTTGCTGAAACCGGAATGTTTTTTGGATTCTTTTTGCCTGGGGATAGTTTATTATTTGTGGCGGGCATTTATAGTGCACCATTGGCTGCTCAAATATTTCCATCGCAAAATGAATGGCTTAATTTATTTACCATTTTCTCTTTTATCTCCATCGCAGGCATTTTTGGAAATTATGTAGGCTATAAAATTGGAAGAAATGTGGGGCCTGCAATGTATGATTGGAAAGAGAATCTATTTTTTAAGAGAAAGTATTTAGTGCAAGCCCAGGAGTTTTATGAAAAACATGGTGGGCGAGCAATTGTTATCGCACGTTTTATTCCTATTGTAAGAACCTTTGCACCAATAGTTGCCGGCATTGTTGGCATGGATAGGAAAAAATTTGGATATTTTAATGTGGTGGGTAGTTTGGCATGGGTGGCTAGTATGCTATGTGCTGGACATTTTTTACAATCATGGATATTCAATCAATATCAGTTTGATTTAAAAAAACACCTTGAAGTGATTGTCTTGGGAATTGTTTTTGTAACCACTGTACCTGTAATTATTAAAGTGCTTACACACAAATCAAAATAGTTATTGAACATGACCACCAATCGTCAAATTGGATTATTATCCTTGCCAGTTTTTGTGGCAGCTCTTGGATACTTTGTAGACGTATATGATCTATTATTGTTCACCATTGTCCGTCAACCCAGTGTATTGGCAGTAGGCGCCACTGCGGAATCTATCATTGTAGATAGTGCGCACATTATTAATTGGCAAATGTCAGGTTTATTAATTGGTGGTATCGTGTGGGGTGTAATTGGTGATAAGCATGGTCGGTTAAAAGTATTGTTTGGATCTATATTATTATACTCAGCTGCTAATTTTTTAACTTCATTTGTACAAAATGTGGATCAATATGCCTACTGCCGATTTATTGGCGGCATTGGATTGGCAGGCGAACTAGGTGCAGGCATTACCTTGGTTTCTGAAATGTTGCCAAAAAATAAAAGAGGGATTGGCACAAGTATGGTTGCCGGAATTGGTTTGTTTGGAGCAGTGTTCGCGTATTTTACTTTTAAGTTCACAAAGCAATGGGCTGTTGGGTATCAATTAGGCAGCTTTTCAATAATGGACTGGAGACTGTGTTATCAAATTGGTGGAGTGTTGGGTGTGTTTTTATTGATATTAAGAATTAGAGTAGCAGAATCATTTATGTTTGAGTCTGCTAAATTGGCCAATATTGAAAAAGGAAACTTTTTAAAATTCTTCACTAATAAAAAAAGATTTTCAAAATACATTAAAGCCATTTTAATTGGGTTACCTACTTGGTTTGTGATTGGCGTATTGGTGAATTATAGTAACAAATTTGCGACAGGATTGTATGGTAAAAATATAATTGATTCAGGACGTTCAGTGATGTTTGCGTATATCGGAATTGCAGTTGGGGATTTGGTTATAGGTTATGTGAGTCAATATTTTAAAAGCAGAAAAAAAGCGTTACTTGTATTTTATATTTTAAATACAGTTGCCATGATATTATTCTTTTCAGCATTTAATAATAATGACGACAAAATGTATGCGATTTGTGGACTGCTAGGATTTAGCACGGGCTATTGGGCTATATTTAATCAAATGGCGGCGGAACAATTTGGCACTAATCTTAGAGCAACTGCAGCAACTACCATTCCTAATATGGTACGAGGTGCGCTTCCCTTGATTAATTTTTTATTTTTAGATATTTTACAAAAACAATTTCATTGGACTATTATTCAAAGTGGAATTGCAACGGGCATCATTGTAATGGCTATAACTTTTATCGCTTTCATTAATACCGAAGAAACCTATCATAAGGATTTAGATTATTTGGAATTAGACAATCCAATGCCATAGATTATGCGCCTACTTTTCATTCGCTTTTCATCTATTGGTGATATTGTATTTACCACTCCTGCTATTAGAGCAGCAAAGCAACAATTGCCTGGGGTTGAAATACATTTTTTAACCAAGCAAAACATGAAGGCGATAACAGAAGCGAACCCATACATTGACCAATTTCATTATTTAGATAAGGATCTTAATTCTACTATTGAGGAATTAAAGAAGCATCAATTTGATTATGTAATTGATTTACATAAAAATTTCAGGACCTATAAAATTAAACGCGCGTTAGGCGTTCCTGCATTAACCTATAAGAAACTAAGTTGGCAAAAATTATTGCTTACAAAATTGCATTTTAATTTTATGCCGGTTCGTCATATAAGTGATAGATGTGTAGACGCCCTAGCTCCTTTAGGGGTTATCAATGATGGAAAGGGCTTGGATTATTTTGTTCCTAATCAAATTAAATTGGAATCAACTGCCTTACCCAACACGCATAAGGATGGCTATATTGCATTAGTCATTGGAGCCTCCTTTGCTACTAAAAAATTACCTATTGAAAAATTGCAAGCCCTTTGTGCACAAATAAAGTATCCAATAGTTTTAGTGGGAGGGAAAGAAGATATCTTAGAAGGGGATCAAGTTGCTTCTGTTGATGCGCGCAAGGTATTCAATGCATGCGGCAAATTTAATTTGCATGAATCTGCATTAATAGTACAACAATCCAAAACAGTTATATCGCATGACACGGGCTTTTTATATATCGCTTGTGCTTATCATAAAAAAACAGTAGCCATTTGGGGCGCCACTTCGCCTGCGTTGCAGGTGGAGCCATATTATCCTTCACAAGCCAATGAAGGGGCGGAGATGTATTATAATTCAATTGTGCCTAGTTTGCCTTGCCAGCCTTGCTCAAATTATGGCACTAAACAATGCCCGCAAGGACATTTTGCGTGTATGCGTCAGCAGGATATTTCAAATATTGCAGCAAAGGCGAATGGGTATTATGAAGAGACTATATCTACATAAAGGAGCCTCGCATTTGCGAGGCTCCTTTATGTAGTATTTTAGAAACGAATTTGAATTATAAAGTCTTCAATACGTCGTTCATATTTCTTACTGCGTCTGCGCTTTTATTGAATGCAGCTTGTTCGTCAGCAGATAAATCCATTTCAACAATCTTTTCCCATCCGTTTTTACCAATTACAACTGGCACACCTAAGCAGATATCGTTTTGACCGTATTCTCCGTTTAAGCTAACGCAACAAGTAAATAATTTTTTCTCGTCACGAACGATGCTTTCCACTAAAGCAGCTCCTGCTGCACCCGGTGCATACCAAGCCGAAGTGCCTAATAATTTAGTTAAAGTTGCACCACCCACCATCGTATCGTTGATGATAGTTTGTTGTTGCTCTTCGCTTAAGAATTTAGTTACTGGAATGCTATTCCATGTTGCATGCTTAATTAAAGGAATCATAGTAGTGTCACCGTGACCCCCCACTACTAAAGCATTTAAATCAGCTGGGCTACAATTTAATGCAGTACTTAATTGATATTTGAAACGTGCACTGTCTAAAGTACCACCCATTCCAATGATTCTATTTTTAGGTAAACCAGTAGATTGCAATGCTAAGTAAGTCATTGTATCCATTGGGTTACTAATTACAATAATAATTGCATTTGGAGAATGCTTTAAAATGTTTTCGCAAACCCCTTTAACGATTCCTGCGTTTGTACCAATTAATTCTTCACGTGTCATGCCTGGTTTACGTGGTAAGCCAGAAGTAATTACCACTACATCAGAGTTAGCAGTTTTTGAATAATCGTTAGTGCTACCAGTAATTCTAGTATCAAAACCTAATAAAGCAGCTGTCTGCATCATGTCCTGAGCTTTACCTTCAGCAAAGCCTTCTTTAATGTCTAATAATACTAATTCACTAGCTAATTCTTTTCGGGCGATATTGTCTGCACATGTTGCGCCTACTGCACCTGCTCCAACAACGGTAATTTTCATAGGGTATCTATTTAAGTATATGGTTTATTTTTTACGGGGCAAAGTTAGGTAATTCCTTAATTAACTTGGGTAATTTTAATCAATTCAAAGGGCTCAACGCCTTGTTCCCAAACCTTCACAAAATTTCCTTTTTCATACAAAGCCACAAATGGGGTCATTCTAGGTCTAAAAAAGCTTGGAATGGTAAAGGCAGCATCTCGACCAATAATCACATTGGCCTGTCCTACAAGATTGTATTTGGTCGCAAATTTCTTAATTAAGTCCATATCACGGTAGCTATCCCAAATAAATAATACATTCTTGAATTTCTCTGCATTTTTATTAATTTCTGCAGCTTCGTGCTCACAATGGGAACAATCTGGACTGAAAATGATGATTACTGTGTATTTGTAATTTTTTGGAAGATCCTTATTGGTAATTTCTTTTCCTTCCACTGACGTTAAACTAAAAGCAGGCAAGTGCTTGTCCTTAATGTAGGGCGCATTTTGATCTACTACTGGTGCAGTATTATTTGCAGCACTAGTTTGCGCTTTAGTAGCAAAACTTGATAGAAGCACTAATCCAATTAAAAGGTATTTCATGATTTACTATGTATTTGTGTTGTAATTTATTTTGATTTGTTTTATTTAGATTTTTCTTGATTGATGGTTTGATCCTCTAACATTCGCTGGGTTTTAGCATCTTGTAAAAAATCAGATGCGAAAATAAAATTGTTTAATAATTGATTCTTACAATAAATGATATCATGCTTACTGCCTTCCCATTCTTTATGACCTTGATGTAAATACAGTATGTAATCTCCTATTTCCATCACTGAGTTCATATCATGTGTTACAACAATGGTAGTGATATTGTTTTCGATAGTTAGTTCATGGATTAATTTATCAATCACCATGGACGTTTGCGGGTCAAGTCCAGAATTAGGTTCATCACAAAAAAGATATTTTGGATTTAATACTAAGGCGCGTGCAATGCCTACTCTCTTTTTCATACCACCACTAATTTCGGCGGGAAATTTATCGTTTACACCTTCTAAATTAACCCTTGCTAAAATTTTATTTACTTTCTCAATTTTTTCTATCTCCGTAAGTTCCGAAAACATATCTAATGGAAACTTTACATTCTCTTCCACAGTCATAGAGTCAAATAAAGCATTGCCTTGAAAAAGCATTCCAATGCTATTACGCAATTCCTTTCGTTGTTCCTTATTCATCTTTCCCAACTCAATACCATCAAAATAAATATGTCCTTCGTCCGCCTGAAATAAATCAACAATACATTTAGTTAAAACGGTTTTGCCGCTACCGCTAGCTCCAATAATTAAATTACACATACCAGGCTTAAACTGCGCAGAGATATCTTGAAGAATAACCCTGTCGTTAAATTGTTTGCTGATATGTTTTATTTCAATCATCGTTATTTATTTAAAGGAACCTGAAGGGAAAGTAAGTCTTCGAAGGTATCTCTTCTGCTTATCAATTTGGCAATTCCGTTTTCGTATAATACTTGTGCAGGTTTGTATCGAGCATTGTAATTGCTTGCCATTTCGTATCCATATGCACCCGCATTAAAGAATACCAAAAAGTCGCCTTCTTTAATTTCAGGAATGGTTCTATCCCAAGCAAAAGTATCGGTTTCACAAATGTTTCCAACTACCGCATATTGTTTATGTGTTCCGGTTGGATTGCTAATATTATCAATATGGTGGTATGAATCGTAAAACATTGGGCGAATTAAATGATTCAACCCCGTATCGATTCCAGCAAATTCAATATCTCCAGATTTTTTCATCACATTAACGGTTGCAATAAAATAACCGCATTCGCTCACCATATATTTTCCTGGCTCAAACCAAGCAGTTAATGTTCGACCATATTTAGTAGATAAACGCTCCATTGCTTTATTTACTTCGGCGCCTAACAATGCAATGTCTGTTCCTTTTTCGTCAGGTTTGTAGGGCACTTTAAATCCGCCACCAAAATCCAATACGTTCACTGTAGGGAATTGATCTAATAAAGTATCAAACACATCGGCTGATTGAATAAAAACATGCACGTCTTTAATTTCACTACCGGTATGAATATGAAGTGTAGCAATATTGATATTGTATTGAGCTTGTATCGCCTTTAATTCGGATAATTGAGTAACAGGAATTCCAAATTTGCTTTTATCATGCCCAGTAGATATTTTTAAATTACCACCTGCCATGATATTGGGTCTCACGCGCACACCAACAGGGTAGGTGTTTCCAAACTTCGCTCCAAATTTTTCTAAATTAGATAAGCTGTCAATGTTTATATTAATTCCTAAACTAACTGCTTCGCAAATTTCTTCGAAGCTTACACTATTACTTGTATATAAAACATTTTGAGGAGCAAATCCTACATGCAACGCTAATTTAGCTTCATTGATGGAGCTACAATCCACATTGCAACCAGTGCGTTTAATCACATCTAAAATATGAATATTGGTTAACGCTTTACACGCATAAAAGAAGCGTGTATTTTTTTCAGAAAAATGCGATAATAAAGTTTGATATTGACTTGCAATTTTTTCGGCATGGTACACATATAATGGTGTGCCATATTCATTTGCAACTGCATTTAATTGTTCGTAGGATAAACTTGACTTCATACTACGAAGATACAATTAGAACTAGGTTCATTAATTATAACATGCGTATAATTTTAGAAAAACTTAGGGTAATTGGAAACTACTAATTGTTATTCGGAAGGTTTCCTCCTTCATCAGATGCGTTCGCATCTTCTTCTTCAGTAGATTCAGTATCGATATCGTTGGTCTCCTCAGGTAAATTTGGAGTTTCTTCTGCTTCGCGCTCTTCAGCACTTTCAATTGAAACTTGCTCATAAACACTGTTATCAGTAAAGTCCTCTGGTTTAATTACAGTAGCTTCCACAATTTGATCGGCTAATACCTCCTTGATTTTTGGTAAATCATCGGTCGAATTAATGCCAAAGTAATCCATGAAGGTTTTTGAAGTAGAATATACCAGTGGTTTTCCTGGCAACAATTCGTTACGTCCACTTATTACAATCAATTCTTTTTCTAATAATTTTTGAATTGAATAATCGCTATTCACACCTCTGATTGCTTCCACTTCCCCTTTTGTAATAGGCTGCTTATAGGCAATAATGGCTAAAGATTCTAAAGCTGCATTGGATAGGCGCTTTAAGAATTTGTCGCCATTTAATTGAGCAATTGTTTTATGGAAATCAGGCTTCGTTAAAAACTGCCAGCCTCCGCCACTTTGTTTTAATTCAAAAGGATAAAACTCAGTAGCATATTTTTCCTGAATACCATTCAATGCACTCTCCACTTGATCCACTGTAATACGCTCTTCTAAAAATCCAAATGCATTGTTGATTAGTTCAGTTACGTCGTTTACGCTTAAAGCTTTATCGCTAGCAAAAATCAACGCTTCAATATGAGGTATAATTTGACTTATTTCCATAATAGTAGTTCTTAACCGTTTAATGCAGCAGCACCACTAACAATCTCTGTTAATTCAGTAGTAATTGCAGCTTGTCTTGCACGGTTGTAAGATATTTTCAAAGATTTTAATAATTCGTTTGCATTTTCACTCGCCTTATCCATCGCTGTCATTCTTGCTCCATGCTCACTAGCGTTGGCATCCAATACCGCTTTAAATAATTGTGTATTTAAAATCTTTGGCATTAACTCCGCAACCAAAGTTTCCTTTTGTGGCTCGTAAATAAAATCAATTTTCTTTTTACTTGCTGTTGCAGCAATTTTAGGAATTGGCAAAAACGGCTCTGCTTTAAATTCTTGTGTAGCAGCGTTTTTAAATTCACTATAAATAATTTCTATTGCATCAAACTCTTTATTGGCGAATGCATCCATCGCCGCTTTCGCAGCAGTTTGTACATTACCAAAAGTAAGGTTCAAGAAGATATCTTTGTATTCAGCATTGGTATTGAATCCTGATTTTGATAAACTCTCAAATCCTTTTTTACCAATATTCCAAATTGTAATTTTTTGTGAAGGGTATTTTTCAGCAATGGTTGCTTTTGCTAATTTAACCACATTGGCATTGTAACCACCGCATAGTCCTCTGTCAGAAGTAATTACAATCAACAAAACATTATTCACTGTTCTTGTTTCTGCTAAAGCCAAATTCATGCCACCTTCTAAACTTCCAATGATATTACTAAGCATATCTTGTAGCTTTAGTGCATAAGGTCTCATTTGAGTGATTGCGTCTTGTGCACGACGTAATTTAGCAGCACTTACCATTTTCATGGCCTTAGTAATTTGCTGTGTACTTTGAGTACTCTTGATCCTATTTCTTACTTCTTTTAATTGACCTGCCATAGCTTTATATTTTCCTTTCTTTTGAGCGAGCAAAGGTATCAATTTTTTGCCCATTTTGCACTTTTCGGGCCCTTCAAGTTAATTTTTATATTGAGAAGCCTATAAAATGGCCAACTGAAGGCAAATCCTTACCTTTGAGCCCCTTGTGGAGCGGTCAAAAATGAGTTTGGCACGCATATTGACATAAGGACATTAACACATTTATTTACAAGGCATATGTTGCAAATTATAAGTAAGCTTTTTGGAGGATCAAAAAGCGAGAAAGACGTTAAGAAAATTCAGCACTTAGTGGGTGTTATTAATGGCCACTTTCAGGGCTATAAATCATTGTCCAATGACAATTTAAGAGCAAAAACAGCCGAATTAAAAGCTAGGATCAAGGAACATACTAGTGCATTAGACGCCTTAATTGAGCAGGAGCAAACCAAGGCCGAGGCATTGGAATTGAGCGATTTAATGGGCCGTGATGCTATTTATGAAAATATTGATAAAATCAAAAAAGACCGTGATCAGGAAATAGAAAAGGCTTTATGGGACATTTTGCCCGAAGCTTTTGCTGTGGTAAAAGAGGCGGCGCGTCGATTTACAGAGGAAGAAGAATTGGTGGCAACTGCAACAGATTTAGACCGTGAATTGTCGGTAAAAAAGGAATATGTCGAAATTAAGGGCGATCAAGCGGTGTTTCAAACCACTTGGAAAGCAGCTGGCACACCTGTTACTTGGAACATGGTACATTATGATGTGCAGTTAATTGGAGGTATCGTATTGCATCAAGGTAAGATTGCGGAGATGAGTACCGGCGAGGGTAAAACCTTGGTTTCTACCTTGCCAGCATACTTAAATGCTTTGGCAGGCGAAGGTGTACATATCGTTACAGTGAACGATTACTTAGCAAAAAGGGATAGTGAGTGGAATGGTACTTTATTTGAGTGGTTGGGATTAACGGTGGATTGTATTGACAAGCATCAACCTAACTCTGAAGAGCGTCGTAATGCTTATCGTGCAGATATTACTTACGGAACCAACAATGAATTTGGTTTTGATTATTTGAGAGACAATATGGTGCATTCTCCTGAGGAAATGGTACAACGTAAACACCATTATGCAATGGTGGATGAGGTGGATAGCGTTTTAATTGATGATGCACGAACTCCACTAATTATCTCTGGACCCATTGGGCATCAAACTGGTGAGCAACAATTTTTTGATTTAAAACCAAGAATTGAAAAATTAGTAGAGGCGCAAAAGAAAATTGTAAGTCAATCTTTAATTGAAGCAAAAAAGAAAATCGCAGATGGGAATGATGATCCAAAAGATGGCGGATTAGCATTATACCGTGCATTTAGAGGTTTGCCAAAGAGCAGTGCGACTATTAAATATTTAAGTGAGCCAGGAGTAAGAGTTAAAATGCAAAAAGCAGAAAACTATTATTTGGCTGACCAGCAAAGAGAAATGCATCATGTAGATGCTGATTTGTATTTTCATATTGATGAAAAAAATAATCAAGTTGAGTTGACTGAAAAAGGACTTCATTTAATTACAGGTGCAGGAGAAGATCCTAATTTTTTCTTGTTACCAGATATTAGTGTTGCTTTAAATGCGATAGATATTAATGCTTCCGTGTCTGTTGAAGAAAAGTTGCAGCAAAAAGAAGTAATCATTTCAGATTACAGTATTAAAGCGGATCGAATTCATACTGTGAATCAATTATTAAAAGCCTATACTTTATTTGATAAGGATGTAGAGTATGTAGTAATTGATGGTCAAGTAAAAATTGTAGATGAGCAAACAGGTCGTATCATGGATGGCCGTCGTTACTCTGATGGTTTGCACCAAGCAATTGAAGCAAAAGAAAGTGTAAAAATTGAAGCAGCTACGCAAACTTATGCTACTATTACTTTACAGAACTTTTTTAGAATGTACCACAAGTTAGGGGGTATGACGGGTACTGCCGAAACGGAAGCATCAGAATTCTGGAGTATATATAAATTAGACGTGGTTTCCATCCCTACAAATATTCCTGCTGTACGTATTGACGAGCAGGATATGGTATTTAAAACAAAGCGTGAAAAATTCGGAGCAGTTATTGATGCTATCGAAGATTTAAGAGAAAAAGGAAGACCCGTTTTAGTAGGAACAACAAGTGTCGAAGTGAGTGAATTGTTATCAAGAATGCTTCGTCAAAAAAATATTCCACACAATGTATTGAACGCAAAGCAACATGCACGTGAAGCGCAGGTAGTTGCAGAAGCTGGTTTAACCGGCGCAGTAACGATTGCTACCAATATGGCCGGTCGTGGTACAGATATTAAATTAAGTCCTGAGGTAAAAGCAGCAGGCGGTTTAGCAATTTTAGGAACAGAACGTCATGAGTCTCGTCGTGTGGACAGACAGTTAAGAGGTCGTGCTGGACGTCAAGGGGATCCAGGTTCTTCTCAATTTTTCGTTTCCTTAGAAGATGATTTAATGCGCATGTTTGGTAGTGAGCGAATTGCAAAAGTGATGGACTTTGCTGGGTACAAGGAAGGTGAAGTAATTCAACATAGTATGATTACCAAATCTATTGAGCGTGCACAAAAGAAAGTGGAGGAAAATAACTTTGGAATTCGAAAGCGCTTGTTAGAATATGATGATGTAATGAACAAACAAAGAGCAGTAATTTATAAAAAACGAAGTCATGCTTTATTTGGTGAGCGCCTTGCATTAGATATTGACAATGCATTTTATCAAGTGATTGAAAATATGGTTTTGTCACATAAAACAACTAACACTTACGAAGATTTTAAATTAGCATTAATTGTAAGCGGTGGTTTTGATACAAAAATTACTGAAGATGAATTTAACGATACCAAAGAAAATGATTTAGTAGAATTGGTATATCAGGAAGCGATTGCACATTATGAATACAAGAAAAAAGACATTATGCAGGAAAGCATTCCTGTGTTTAAGAAAATTAGATTAGAACAAGGAAGTCATGTTGAAAATGTGATTGTGCCAGTAGGTGATGGAAAGATTGCTTATAATGTATTAGTGAACTTAGATAAGAATGTAAGTTCCAGCGGACAAACATTAGCAACACAAGCAGAAAAATCTATTTCATTAAGTTTAATTGACGATGCATGGAAGGAGCATTTACGTGCCATGGATGATTTAAAACAATCCGTTCAAACAGCTACTTACGAACAAAAAGATCCGTTGGTAATCTATAAAATGGAAGCGTTTGAATTGTTCCGTAAAATGGATATTGAAATCAATCACAAGTTAGTGCAATTTTTATGTCATGTACATTTGCCTATTGAACAAGGGGTGAGAGAAGGACGTCAACAAAAAACAGATCTTTCAAAGTTAAATGCGGGAAGAACAGAGGAAGGGGTTGGTGAAAAACAATACCATGACCCTAGTGAACAAAAGCAAGCCCCTATAACGGTAGGTCCAAAAATTGGTCGTAACGATCCATGTCCTTGTGGAAGTGGAAAAAAATACAAAGCTTGTCATGGAAAAGATGCCGCTTAATAAATACATCGATCATACTATTTTAAAACCTACTTGCTTAGTTGCAGATATTGTAAAATTATGTGCCGAAGCAAAGCAGTATGATTTTGCTGCAGTATGTGTGCCACCAAATTTTGTAAAATTAGCAAAGGAACAAGTTGCAGGATCGGATGTTAAAGTAGCCACTGTTATTGGATTTCCTTTTGGATATTCAGCTACAGAAGCAAAAATTGCCGAAATAATTTTAGCCATGGTAGATGGTGCCGACGAGTTGGATGTGGTAACCAATATTTCCGCTATTAAAAATGGAGATTGGCCTGCCATTGCTGATGAGATTAATCATATCATGCCTATAATTAGATCTAAAGGAAAGGCGGTAAAAATTATTATTGAATCGGGTGTGTTAACGGATGATGAAATTATTAAGTGTTGTGATATTTATGGAATTGCAGGCATTGACTTTTTAAAAACGTCTACTGGCTATGCCGATAAAGGAGCTTCAGTGGAAGCAGTTCAATTATTCCGTAAACATTTGCCAGATGCGGTTCATATTAAAGCGTCTGGGGGCATCAGAGATTATGCCACTGCAAAACAAATGATTGAAGCAGGAGCTACTCGAATTGGGTGTAGTGCAGGTGTTGCGATTGTGACAGGAGCCAATACAGAAAATTTAAAAAGCAACTATTAATTTGTAACTTTATTTAGTTACCATCATAGGCCAAAAATATGTTACTAGAAAAAATTAAAACTTTAGCTGCTCAAGGGCAGAATGAAAATATTGCAATACGCAGACATTTACATGCAAATCCTGAATTAAGTTATCAGGAGTTTGAAACCTGCAAATTTTTACAAGCGCAATTAACTAAAATTGGTATTCCTTTTACGGTAATTGCAACAACTGGTGTTTTGGGTATTATCGAAGGAAAAAATCCAAGTAAGCGTGTTATTGCTTTACGTGCCGACATGGATGCTTTACCCATTATGGAAGAAAATGAAGTGGATTATAAATCTAAGAACGAAGGCGTGATGCATGCATGTGGGCATGATGTACACACGACTATTTTATTAGGAGCTGCCAAAATATTGTGGAGTTTGCGTGATGAATTTGAAGGCACTATAAAATTATTATTTCAACCTGGGGAAGAAAAAAATCCTGGTGGAGCAAGTTATATGATTCGTGATGGTGCATTGCAAAATCCTGTACCACAAGGTATCATTGGGTTACACGTGCATCCAGGTTTACCATTTGGTAAATTAAGTTTTAGAAAAGGGCGTGTAATGGCAAGTGCCGATGAATTATATATAAGTATCAAATCAAGTGGTGGTCATGCGGCAACACCACATCAAACAGTAGATACGGTTTTAGTAGCAGCACAATTAATTACTAGCTTACAAACCATTATTTCTCGCAATAGAAATCCTCAAAATCCTTCCGTATTATCTATCTGTTCTATTCATGGAGGTAACACAACCAATGTGATTCCGAGTGAAGTAAAATTAATGGGAACCTTTAGAGCAATGGATGAAGAATGGAGATTTAAAGCACATGAATTAATGATGCAACAAGCAAAAGGACTAGCCATTGCCACTGGTGCCGAAATTGATTTTAGAGTAGACGTTGGTTATCCAACTGTTGACAATGAACCTGCCATCACCGAAGCTGCTTGGAAATTGGCAGATCAATATATGGGCGCTGAAAATGTAGAAGAAACAGAATTAAGAATGGGTGCCGAAGATTTTGGTTACTATTCTCAAGTAATACCAGGTTGTTTTTTCCGTTTAGGCGTTCGCAATGAATTGAAAGATACTATTCATAATGTGCATACCCCTGTTTTTAAAGTAGATGAAGATGCAATTGCTCATGGAGTGGGTATGATGGCCTGGTTAGGAGTAAGCTTATTCAATTAATTCCTTAGCTTTGTGCTACATATAAACTAACATTCGTTATAAATTTAACAGCATGTCCAATAAAGAGAACCTTCGAAAAGATCAAGCTTTAGAATACCATGCAAATGGTCGACCTGGGAAAATTGAAGTGGTTCCAACCAAGGAAACAAAAACTCAAAAAGACTTATCACTTGCTTATAGTCCAGGAGTAGCCATTCCTTGTACAGAAATTAAAAACAATCCAGCTGATGTTTATAAATACACTGCAAAAGGAAATTTAGTAGGGGTCATTACCAATGGAACAGCTGTTTTAGGATTGGGAAATATTGGACCTGAGGCAAGTAAGCCGGTGATGGAAGGGAAGGCCGTTTTATTTAAAATTTTTGCAGACATTGATGTTTTTGATATTGAAATAAACGAAACGGATCCTGATAAATTTGTACAAATTGTAAAATCATTGGAGCCTACTTTTGGGGGTATTAATTTAGAAGATATTAAAGCACCTGAATGTTTTTACATTGAACAAAAGTTAAAGGAGCAAATGAATATTCCGGTGATGCATGATGATCAACACGGAACGGCGATTATTAGTAGTGCTGCTTTGTTGAATGCATTGGAATTACAAAAAAAGAAAATTGATAAAGCAAAATTTGTAGTGAGTGGAGCTGGAGCTGCAGCAATGGCTTGTATTAAATTATATGTAGCATTAGGAGCCAAATATGAAAACTTTACCTTGTTTGATAAGGATGGGGTTTTACATATTGGACGTACCGATTTAGGAACCGATCGAATTCCTTTTGCAGTAAAGTCAAAAGATATTACCATACAACAGGCTTTTAAAACAGCCGATGTATTTTTAGGATTAAGTGTTGGGAATGTAGTTACTGCAGAAATGGTAACGAGTATGCCAAAAAATCCAATCGTTTTTGCGCTCGCAAATCCTGATCCAGAAATTGCATATGAAACTGCTGCTGGTGTTCGTAAGGATATTATCATGGCAACGGGTCGTTCGGATTATCCTAACCAAGTAAATAATGTTTTAGGATTTCCATACATTTTCCGTGGAGCACTGGACGTAAGAGCTAAACAAATTAACGAAGCCATGAAGTTGGCTGCAGTGAAAGCATTGGCTGAATTGGCAAAAACAGCGGTGCCCGATATTGTGAACATGGCCTACAACCAACAAAATTTATGTTTTGGAAACGAGTATATTATTCCAAAGCCATTAGATCCAAGATTGTTAAGTACCCTGGCTCCTGCAGTAGCAAAAGCAGCAATAGATTCAGGCGTAGCACAACAAACTATTACCAATTGGGATAATTATGTGTTACAATTAAATAAGCGTTTAGGTTTAGACAACCAGTTAATGCGAATATTAAGTAACAAGGCAAGAAGAGATCCAAAGCGTTTAGTATTTGCTGATGCGGAGAATACAAAAATTTTAAAAGCGGCAAGTATTGTTTATGATGATGGTATTGCTTATCCAATTTTATTGGGTAATGAAACGCGCATTAAAAATATTGCAGAAGCAAATAATATTGACATTTCTGATTTGCCTATTATTGATGTGCGAAGTGATGCAATGGAATCCAAGCGTGAATTTTTTGGTTCTTTATTATTTCAAAAAAGACAACGCAAAGGCGTTAATAAATACGAGAGCTTAAAATTAATGCGTACCCAAAATTATTTTGGTGCCATGATGGTGGAAACGGGAGAGGCAGACGCCATGTTGTCGGGTTTAACGCGTAATTATGCCGATGGAATTAAACCTGCATTACAAACCATTGGGGTAGAAGAAAACGGAAGCAAAATTGCAGGCATGTATTTATTGCTTACTAAAAAAGGCCCTTTATTTTTAGCAGACACAACGGTGAATATTGATCCCACTGCTGAGGAGATTGCTGATATTACTTTGTTAGTTGCAAAAGAAGTGCGCAATTTTAATATGGTGCCAAGGGTAGCTATGTTAAGCTATTCCAATTTTGGAAGTAGCGATACGCCTGAAGCTAAAAAAATGGCAGAAGCAACAAGAATTGTAAAACAAAAAAATCCAAATTTAATTGTGGATGGCGAAATGCAAGGTATGTTGGCGTTTAATAAAGAAATTTTAAAGGAAAATTATCCATTTAGTGACCTAGTAGATGCCGATGTGAACGTATTAATATTCCCTAATTTAACGGCAGGCAATATCTCCTATCATTTATTGAAGGAAGTAGGTGGTGTAGATATTATTGGGCCTATTTTGCTAGGACTAAAAAAGCCTGTTAATGTGTTACAATTAGGTTCGGATGTGCGCAATATTATCAATATGGCCACTGTTTCGGTGGTGGATGCACAATTAAAAACAAGAATTGATACGGATGCCGAAGTGCAAAGAACAAGTTGGTGGAAACGTATGAAAAAGCGAAAGAAATAGAAATTCATTACCTTTGAGTTATGAATTTTCTTACTCAATTTGGAAAGTATCTTTTAATGCTTTGGGGTATGTTTACCAAAACAGACAATAAAAAAATGTTTTGGAAAGAGTACATGAAGCAATGCTATGATATTGGTATTGGATCATTGCCCATTGTAGTAATCATTTCATTTTTTTTAGGTGCTGTAATGACTGTGCAAACTGCTGCACAATTAGTAAATCCATTAATTCCATTATCAACTATTGGTATCATTGTTCGTGATGGAATGATTTTAGAGTTTGCGCCTACTTTTTTATGTATCGTTTTAGCCGGAGTGGTTGGTAGCAAAATTGCCAGTGAATTAGGGAACATGCGCACCACAGAACAAATTGATGCTTTGGAAATTATTGGTATCAATTCAAAAAATTACCTAATACTTCCTAAAATTCTAGGGGCTTTTACAGTGGTGCCCATGTTGGTTGGTATCTCGGCAGTCATAGGCATTTGGGGTGGTTATTTAGTGGGAGGTTGGACAGGATCCATTCCGAATGAATTATATATTTCAGGTATTCGCAAGGACCTTAATACTGGTTATATAACCATTGCGTTTTACAAGTCTTTTATTTTTGCTTTTATTATAAGTACAGTACCTGCTTATTTTGGCTACTATGTTAAGGGCGGTGCATTAGAAATTGGAAAAGCAGGAACGCAATCGGTGGTAGTGAGTTGCATTCTTATTTTAATTGCCGATTATTTAGTGGCAACTATTGCATTATAATTTGTTCTACTTGATTTTATCTACTCCATAATCGGTAACTTAGAAGTATTAAATATTTAGTATGAAAATAAGTTTTCATGGAGCTGCGCGCACTGTTACTGGCTCCAAGCATTTGGTGCAATTGGATAATGGAGAAAGTTTTTTATTGGATTGTGGAATGTTTCAAGGAATGGGTCGAGACACTGAGGGCTTAAATGCCAACTTTGGTTTTGATGCAACCAAAGTGGATTATGTTATTTTATCGCATGCTCATATCGATCATACTGGACTATTGCCAAAATTAGTAAAGGAAGGATTTAAAGGAAATATTTATTGTACACCTGCAACAAAATCATTAACAGAGATTTTATTAAAGGACTCTGCAATGATTCAGCGTGATGATGCAAAATTTGGCAATAAGCGCAGAGCTAAGCAGGGCTTGCCTCCTATTGATCCTTTATATGATATTGATGATGTAGCACTTACAATTCCATTATTGACAGTTATAGAATATGATAAGCTAACTAAAATAACTGAAAGTATTGAATTATTATACACAGACGCTGGACATATTATTGGGAGTGCTGCAGTGAATTTAAAAATTAAAGAAGGCGGCGAAATAAAAACATTGACATTTAGTGGAGATGTGGGAAGGTATCGCGACATGATTTTAAGATCACCAGCTATTTTTCCACCCGCCGATTTTGTAATTATTGAAAGTACATATGGAGATAAATTACATGATTTGATTCATACTACCCCCGATGACTTACTACATTGGATTCAAACTACCTGCGTGGAGAATAAAGGTAATCTAATCATACCTGCATTTAGCGTGGGACGTACGCAGGAAATTTTATATGAGTTAAATCAATTGTCCATTGAAAAAAGGTTGCCTCATATTCCTATTTACGTGGATAGTCCATTAAGTATAGAAGCTACAGAAGTGGTTAAATCCTATCCCAAATATTTTAATAAAACCATTCAACATATTTTAGAAGTGGACGATGATCCATTTGATTTTGAGGGATTACGTTATATCAAGACCGTGGATGAAAGCAAGGCCTTAAATGAAGACCTGCATCCTAAGGTGATTATTTCTGCTTCAGGAATGGCCGATGCGGGTAGGGTAAAACACCATATTAAAAACAATATCGAAAATCCAAAATGCGCCATTTTACTAGTGGGGTATTGTGAGCCACATTCGTTGGGTGGTAGATTAATGAATGGTCAAAAGGAAGTGCGTATTTATAGTGATACCTATCCAGTAAAAGCTAAAGTAGGCTCCATTCGTAGCATGAGTGCCCATGGTGACTATGAGGATTTAATGCAATTTTTAGCTTGTCAAAATCCTTTAGCAGTAAAACAAATTTATGTGGTTCATGGCGAGGCCGATGTACAGGATCATTTTGCAGAAAGATTGCGCAAAAAAGGGTTCAAGGAAGTGATTGTACCTGAAATGCATGAGACTTTTGTGATGCAATAGGATTGCCATTTTAATTGGAGCATTTTTGTTAAATTTACTCCATGAAAAAGTCGTCTAATATTGCATTATATCTATTTGCTGTACTTTATTTAATAGTACATTTTGTGCCCGATTTTGATGGTGCCGATGTAATGGGATCACAATGGCTTTATACTAGCCTTGTGGACATTATTGCTACCTTATTTATTGCGTTCAATTATAAGCAATATAAAGAAGCCATTTTAGGCATATTTAAAATTCCATTTGCATTAGCGTATACTGCTTTTTTATTGTGGGCACTAGGTTCTTATTTTTATGCCATCAATGGTACAGAGGCCTTGGTATGTTTGGCCAGATTGGTAAGTACGTTTTTAATTTTCATGAACCTATCCATATTATTGTACAAAGAGGATGTTCAAACACTTTTCAAAACAATTGCCTTATTTATTTCCATCGTTTTATTTGTGGACGCCATTAAAGTGGTTATTGGTTTTGCACAGAAGGTTGGAGATATGCCATTGGATAATCTCGTATTGAGTTTAATGGGGAATAATGGTAATAAAAACGTAATGGCGGCAAGCCTGCTTATTAAATTTCCATTTGCACTATATTATATTTTAAAAAGTAAATCAACTGGTAAAATAATTGGGGTTGTAAGTTTATTTGTTGGCGTGTTTGCTTTGTTTATATTAAATACAAGATCCACATTTGTAGGGTTAATTTTAATACTTTCCATTTTTACCATTACTACTATTTTCTTTAAAAAGAATTTAGGTGCTAAATCTATCATAACACAGTTGGCTTATTTTGTAGTACCAGTAGTGATTGCATTTTTTGCAGCCAACTTAGTATTAAGTAATGCCTTAAAAATGCAGGAGACACAGGGTGGGTATGGTACTGTAACAAAACGTTTAGCCGACATCACTGTTGCAAAGGGGAGTGATCGTATTCATTTATGGTCTGCAGCAGTTGACTATTTTAAAAAGCATCCCATTATCGGAGATGGCTATGGTAACTGGAAATTGGCTTCTATTCCATATGAAAAGGAGTTTACAAATGATTTATTTGTGCCTTATCATTCGCACAATGACTTTTTAGAAACCTTTGCGGACTTAGGTATCATTGGTGGGGCTTTGTATTCATTTTTATTTTTATTGATATTATTGTTTTCAATACGTATTTGGCGTAATGAAAAATACAAGCATCTACATTTACTAGCTTCTATTTCTTTCATGGCCATTACTTGTTATTTTGTAGATGCGTTTTTGAATTTCCCTACAGAGCGAACTTCTATGCAAACCATGTTGGCGGTATCAGCGGCATTGGTATTTGCACCCTTCCCTTTTTTACGTACAAAGGATGAAAATGGGAATGTTAATGAAAATGCTACTGGCTCATTATTGAACAATAAGTATGTTTCTATTTTTTTTATTGTCATTTCTTTCATATTAATTTCTCCTTCTATTGTCATCAATTATCAGGTATACCAATCTATGAAAGTGCAAAAGTATGTGATGGGCGAAATTGATGCAGATCCTAAAATGGCATTAGAGGATGTAAAAGAAGCATTTCCTCATTTTCCAAATTTATCAACCTCTACATTGCCTATCAAAGCTTTGGTGGCTAGGTATTATTATCGTGATAAAATGTATGATGAATCATTAAGACTTTTAAGAGAATGCGAAAAGGACAATCCTTATTTATACTATACCGACTTTATTAAAACAGCAGTTTTTGCTTCACAACAAAATTTTGATAGTGTTTCCTTTTATGCAAAACGTGCTTTTTACAATTGGCCAAGAGCAACTAGTTATTATAAAAATGTTATTTTTTCGGCGGCGCGCAAAAAAGATACTACCGAAATTAATAAAGCATTTAATACCTATATCAAGTATCGAAATGAGCCAGAGGGTTGGAACCAATATTTATTAGGAAGGTTTGAACTAATTGGGCCGGCAGATAAATTGTCATTAAAACTATTGGATAGCACCGCAAAATTATTTCCTAACGACACTACTACATTTACAAGAATTAGAGGCTTGTTTGCGAATGCAGGTGCACCTGTAGCGCCAGCCTCCAATGATTATTTAATTAAGGGAGTGCAAGCATTTCAAAAAGGACAATATACTGCTGCGGCTCAATTTTATTTAAAAGCAGTTGATGTAGACCCCAATAATTACACCAACTTTGAGAATGTTGGGATTTGTTATTATTCAGCAAAGTTGTTTGATAAAGCAATCCCTTATTTTGATAAAGCAAGTCATTTTGCAACAGCTAATACAGGGAAGTCCGAATTTTATTTAGCAATGTGTTTGATAAGTACAGGTAAAAAGAATCAAGCTTGTGGATATTTGCAAGCGGCTAAACAAAAGCATTATGTTGGAGTAGATCAATACATTGCTGTGAATTGTAAATAATTGAATTGCACAAGCAGTTTTAATTTATTTCCGATAAATAGCATTTAGTCTAATTAATTTTTCATGATTAATTAATTGTCAGCATTTGATGTGATCATAATCATAATTTTTTGAGGTGAACATACTTAAATTGTATCAAATCAAAATATATGAAACGTTTATCCGACAAGGTTGCTATTATTACAGGTGCTGCAGGTGGTATGGGAGCTGCAGAGGCTAAACTTTTTGCCAAGGAAGGGGCTAAAGTTTTGGCAACAGATTCCAATGAAGAAAAGTTGAAAAGTTGGGTAGTAGCTGCAAAAGCTGAAGGACTGGCAATAGAATACATGAAGCATAATGTTACTAGTGAATCGGATTGGGAAAAAGTGATAGATAAAGCAATGGGACTTTATGGTAAAATAGATATTTTGGTAAATAACGCGGGAGTTTATCCGGGGTTCGTGAGCTGCGAGGATACGACTATTGAATTATGGGGTAAAGTGCTTTCTATTAATTTAACTGGCCCATTTATTGGATGTAAAAAATGTATTCCTTACCTGCGATTAGCGGGGGGAGGTTCCATTATTAATGTCGCTTCAATAGCAGGAATTGTAGGAGGGAATGGAGCAGCTTATTCCTCTTCCAAAGGCGGATTGGTTTTGTTTAGCAAGGACCTGGCTGTTACTTTAGCGAAAGATAAAATTCGCGTAAACACCATTTGTCCTGGTTTTGTACTAACGCCAATGATCGAGGATTTATTAAAAGCACCTGGTATGGAAAATACTATTAAGCAAACCTCACCACAAGGAAGGGTTGCAGATCCAATGGAAATTGCCACTGGGGCTTTGTTTTTAGCTTCGGACGAGTCCACCTTTATGACAGGTGCTGAATTAGTGATTGATGGAGGAACGGTGGCTAGGTAGGGAGTTGTTAAATTTCATATTTGGCTGAACTTATTCATTTACTTATTGTTATTAATAAAAGTCAAAATGAAAGCAATGTATTATATATTAGGTCTTGTTGCCGTATTTATTATTTTTCAATCCTTTATTGCCGTGAATGCAGTTAAAACCGAAAAGCAAAAATATAGAGTTGTTTTTAAGGATAACCAGTTAGAGATTCGTTTTTATCCAGTAGCTACTTTAGCAACAGTGTATTCAAATGCAACCAATTATAAAGGTGTTGCAAATAGTGGCTTTCGTAAATTAGCAAAATTTATTTTTGGAGGGAATCAGGAAAATACAGGAATTTCTATGACTGCTCCTGTACGCATGAATATGTCAGAAAAGGGATCGGCAATGAGCTTTGTAATGCCCGAAAAATATGATGAAAATACTTTACCAAAACCAAAGGATGGAAGTATACAAATTCATAAATCAGTTGCGCAATATGTTGCCGTGATTAGTTTTGGAGGGTATGCAACGGATGAAAAAATAAACGATTACAAAGAAAAATTAACTTCCTTATTAAAAGAGCGTAATATCAAAATTGAAGGTGAATATAATTTTTTAGGATACAATGCGCCCTATCAATTTGTAGGAAGAACCAATGAAATTTCAATCCCGGTAGAATGGAAAGAATAGATATAGATAGAGTCATTGAAATGGCTTGGGAAGATAGAACACCATTTGAAGCAATAACCATACAATTTGGATTGTCTGAAGCAGAAACTATTAAATTAATGCGCTCCGAGTTAAAGCGTAACAGTTTTAATTTATGGAGAAAGCGCGTGAATAGTGGAGTGAGTCAAAAACATTTAGCTAAACGAAGTGATGATATTAAGCGTTTTAAATGTTCAAGACAAAAGGCCATTTCGATGAATAAAATTAGCAAGCGATAAGCCTAAATTTTAAGCAGGTTTATACTTTTTACTTTTACAGGCATCACTGCAATACTTTACTTCCTCCCAACTACGCTCCCATTTTTTTCGCCAACTAAAAGGTCGATTGCAATGCAAACAAATTTTAGAAGGCAAATCTCCTTTCTTTATATTTTTATTATTAGTATTTTTCAATTATGCTTATTTAATAATCATTTGTCTAAATGTTAAATTGATTCTTGGCGCTTTTATTTTTTTTGACTTTGGTAAAGCATGCCACCAATTTTGTTGAATAGCTCCTTTCATTTCCAACAAGGAGCCATTTTCCAGTAGTAACGAAACAGTTTCTTTTGTTGTTTTGTGTTTAAATGCGAATTTTCTTTCGGCCCCTATGCTTAATGATGCAATGGAGCTGTTTACTATTATTTCCTTTTCATTATCACTATGCCAACCCATGCTTTCATCGCCGTTATGGTATAAATTTAATAAGCAGGCATTGTACTTTACCTTTGTGAATGATTCTACCATTTCTTTTATTACAAGAAGTTCTTGAGACCAGGGCAAACCAATTTTTAATTTACCCGAGTAGGTATACGAAATCAGGGGATCGCTATAAAAGGCTACTTTTCTTTTGGGTGTAATTTCTTTACCAAACATCATAACAATTTCTTGCTCCCAACTAATTTTGTTGAATAGTTCAAGGTAATAATGGCTTAATTGTTCAGCAGGAATCGCTTTTGCATAATACAATGCCACTCCATCTTGGTTTATGATATTTGGAATATTATCATTCATTTTTCATTATAGCTTTTTTCGCTTTGAATTTCTGTTTTTCTTTGCACCATTACAAAACAATAGATATTCATTTATTGTTCAAACTAATTTTTATGAGTGCGAATATATCAAAATTAAAGTTGGCGATTCAGCCCGCTCGTGAGCAGTTATTATCACATAAAGTATATAGTCAAATAAATGACTTGCAAGGCCTTCAAAAATTTGCAAGTTTTCATGTATTCGCGGTTTGGGATTTTATGAGTTTATTAAAATCTTTGCAAATTGGCTTAACATCCGTTTCTCTGCCTTGGTTGCCAGTTGGATCGGCTAATACAAGATATTTAATCAATGAAATTGTAACTGGAGAGGAGTCGGATGTAGATGAACAAGGGAAAAGAATGAGTCATTTTGAATTGTATAAACAAGCCATGGAGCAAATGGGTGCCTCGTCAGAGGCCATTGATACTTTAATAATAGCCTTGTATGAAGGACAAAACATATTTACTGCCATTGAATTGGCTAATATTCCTACAAATATAAAATCCTTTTTAGCCTTTACTTTTGATATTGCCATGAATGCGCCTTTGCATATAAAAGCGGCGGTGTTCACATTTGGCCGTGAGGACTTAATTCCGGATATGTTCACCCAATTATTAAATGAAATTTATGCCGAGCATCCTCAAAAAGTTTCCATCTTTAAATATTATATCGAAAGACATATCGAAGTGGACGGTGGGCACCATAGTCATTTGGCCACGGAGATGGTAGCTGAATTATGTGGAACTGATGCACAAAAATGGGAGGAAGCTACCCATGCATCCATTAAATCATTGGAAGTACGTGGTTTATTATGGGATGCGGTAATGGAGGCTAAATAGGTAATGCTAAACAATTGATAGCTAGCTATTCAAACTCAAGTTCATTGGTAAATGTTTCCCAGTCTTGCATAATATTCAATTTTAAATAACTATAACGTACAACAGTATCATTTTGTTTAATTAAATTTCCAAAATATTAAACAAAATAGATAAAATATTGGTAATTAATCAGTTATAATTTAATTTAATCTACACTTTAAGACCTTTTTTACAATTTTAAAACCTAACAGGTTCTTCTTTCTCTTCTACGACTAACATCGTTTAACAAAATATTCATTGAACTAACGAACATTTATAATAAATTGATGTTATTAAAAGTACAACGATTGGCTTGCTATTGCTTTGCATTATTGAATAAGAAAACTTTAATGACAGCCGTAAAGAACATGTGGAGTGTTGTGAATGAATGTGTTCACCAAAACTCAACAATATGGATCATTTGACGCTTATGTCAGTTGCTATTGCAAAAACTGACTATGTTTCTTTCACTTTCTTCGTAGGCACAATGGCTATGATGGCAGCTGCTGTATTCTTCTTCATGGAAGTTGGTAACACTAGTAAAGAATGGAGAACTTCTGTTCTTGTATCTGGGTTAATTACTTTCATTGCTGCGGTTCACTATTATTACATGAGAGGATATTATGCAGAAACGCATGATTCTCCAACATTCTTCCGTTATGTAGACTGGTTATTAACGGTGCCTTTAATGTGTGTTGAATTCTATTTAATCACAAAGAAAGCAGGTGGTACAGCGAGCATTTTATGGAAAATGATTTTAGGATCTGTAGTAATGCTTGTTACTGGCTACATGGGCGAAGCTGGCTTAGGTAATCCAACAGTTTGGGGTACTGTAAGTGCTATCGCTTACTTCTACATTGTATATGAAGTATGGATGGGTGATGTTAAAAAATTAGCTACTAATGCTGGTTCAGCTGTTGCTTCGGCTAACGCTGCACTTGGATGGTTTGTATTAGTTGGTTGGGCAATTTATCCATTAGGATATTTAATTGGTACAGCTGACGGTCAATGGTATGCTAGCTTCAAAAATATTGGACTTGACATGAATGTTATTTACAATATTGGAGATGCAGTTAATAAAATTGGTTTCGGTTTAGTGATTTATAGTTTAAGTAGAAAGTCTGCTTAATACAATTGGTTTAAGTTAGGGGCAAGATTTTTCTTGCCCCTTTTTTTAATTTATAATTATGCAAATAAAATTAAGAGGGTACTTGTTGTTGTTTGCAATACTTTTATATGTTCTCGAATTAGTTTTTCATTTTAATACGGGCACGCAAATTTCTTTTCTAATTTTTATCTTGATTTTATTTGGCGTTCCCCATGGTGCATTGGATTTATATATTGACCAACATTTGACGCAAAATAAATCCAATCAAAATTTATTTTTATTAAAGTATATAGGTAATATTTTATTGTATGCACTAGTTTGGTATTTTTTCCCAATTGCAGCTTTAATTATTTTTATTTTAATTACTTCCTATCATTTTGGAGAAATAGATTGGATGGGAAAGTCAAGTACTTGGATTCATAAATGCATTTACACGCTTTTAGGGTTTGCTTGGATTTTATTTTTATTAACTAAGAATATCCATTTTGCTTTAGATGTTTTTCTTACCATGGGTAGAACTTCCATTCATAAAGAACCATTAATACAATTAGCCTCCGAGATTTATCCTTTTACTTTAATTACATTACTCCTTACTTATTTAGCGCTATTTTTTATGAAGGATTACTTTTTTACCAGTCCACTAAATTATTATTATTCTTTAGCCCAAGTAGCCTTACTTATTTTATTTGTATTGTATATGCCACTTTGGATAAGCTTCGCTTTTTATTTTGGATTTTGGCATTCTTTATTGTCCTTTGATAAAATTCGGTTGTCTTTTGAAATCCCAAATACTTTAAAAGGCTGGGGAGGATTATTATTTAAATCAGCACCCTTTTCGGTAATGGCCTGGTTTGGATTTGCATACATTACCTTTCTTACTTTAAATAGTAAGGACAGTTCGGGAATTTTTACTTTATTATTTATTAGCTTATCGGTTTTAGCGTTACCTCATTTACAGGTTTTTACAAAGCTTAAAATAAAGGGGTAGTTTATTTTAAAACGCTTTCTTAATTCGGCGAATATCTCTTAATAAGAATAGTTAGTTTAAAATAATTTTAATATCAACATTTTAGAAAATCTACGAACGAATATCTTTCAATCTATAAAATAGGTTTTACATTTTTACAATTTGAGATTTGTATAAAAATAAATATGCAAAATCAAATTGAGATTTTCCAAGGAGAAAACAATGAAATAAATGTAGAAGTAAAGTTTGAAGAAGATACGGTGTGGCTGAGTCAGGCACAAATGGTTGAACTCTTTGGACAAACAAAGCAAAATATAAGTTTGCACATATCTAATTGCTTCAAGGAGAAGGAGTTAGATAAAATTCGAGTTGTCAAGGATTCCTTGACAACTGCCATTGATGGCAAAAAATATAAAACTAAATTTTACAATCTAGATGTAATTATATCAGTCGGATATCGTGTCAAATCAAAACGGGGCACTCAATTCCGTCAATGGGCTCCGTACCCAAAGCCCCCGAATACTCGAGCCGCTTTGTAGCCTCAATAGGAGCGAGTTTGGAAGAATTTGCTGGGGATGTTAGGGCAGTTTTAGATGCCAAGCTTAAGTATCTATAAAAACAAAAACCGACCCATTTGGGTCGGTTTTTTAGGATTTTTTAAAACTATTATTATTTTAGAAAATAACACTTTGTAGCTTAAAATGGAGTCAATTTTGATGAATTTGCTTGGATGTAAGTGCTTTAATGGGTTTAAATGTTTAGTAATTAACTAATCATTAACTTTAATGAGGGGGTTAATCAATAAATTAGCATCATGTATAAATTAAAGTTTATTTTAGGATTAGTCATTGCTTCCTTATTCTTTAATGTTGCTAATGCGCAGGGTATTGAAGCTTCCTTACAGCAATACAGCGCTAAAGTTCCTCAGGAAAAATTATATCTACAATTTGATAACAGCAATTACTCAAATGGGCAAACTATTTGGTATAAGGCCTATTTAATGAGCGGGTCTCAGCCTTCTCAGCTATCAAAAAATTTATATCTTGATTGGTATGATAATAATGGTGTTTTGATAAGTGCAACCGTTACACCCATCGCATATAGTTATGCTGCTGGAAATTTTAAAGTTCCTGATAATTATGAAGGGAATCAATTACATGCAATAGCCTACACCAAGTGGATGCGTAATTTTGATTCAACCTATTTTTTCCAACAACATTTTAAAGTTGTAAATATTAAAACACAGCAGATAACGGAACAGAAGAATATTAATGAGTCAAGTATTCAATTGTTACCTGAATCTGGGAACTTCATCAATAATAAATTAAATATTATTGCATTAAAGGCGATTAATGGATTGGGATTGCCTGAAAATATTACTGGTATTATAAAAAATTCAAAAGGAGACTCTATTGCTTCGTTTAAAACTGTACACGATGGCATGGGTAAGTTCCAGTTTGTACCCTTGACTGGTCAAAAATATACTGCATCATGGATTGACGTTTTAGGAATAAAACATAATACTCCATTGCCTATTGCCGAAGAAATCGGAGTAAATTTAAATGTGGAATCTGGCAGATTAAATAGAATATTTCACATACAAAGAACAAAGGATGCTCCAGCTTCTATGCAACAACTAAACTTAGTGGGTCAAATGAATGGAACTATTTTGTTTATGGCTAAGTTAAATTTATCAGATAAGGAATCTATCACTAGCACTTTACCATTGAATAAGATGCTTACGGGTATTTTAAGATTAACGGTATTTGATGCGAACAATTCACCAATTTGTGAAAGACAAATTTTTGTGAAGAATGAAGATTATAAGTTAAATACTATACTAAGTATTGATACATTAAATACATTGAAAAGGGGTAAAAATATTCTTGAGATTGAATTAAAGGATACTACCTATGCTAGTTATTCCTTAGCAATAACAGATGCAAATACTAATCAATTTAACGACAACAATATAGTTTCACATTTATTACTTAATGGGGAATTAGCTGGACATGTTTACAATCCGGCTTATTATTTTTCTTCTAACGCTGATAGTGTTTATAATCATTTGGATTTAGTGATGCTAACAAATGGCTGGAGTAGATACAATTGGAAAACAATTTTAAGTAGTCCCTCGCCTGAATTAAAATATGCTAGGGATTCAGCATATCAAACTTTAAGTGGCAAAATAACAGACTTTGGAATCAAGAAATCTAAAAAGCCTGAAACCATTAATCTGATTTTTGTTGCTAAGGACTCAAGCAATAGTATGATTATCCTGCCTATAATGGATGACGGCACTTTTACAAGTTCTAATGCCATGTTATATGATACCACTAAAATTTATTATAAAATAAATGGAACGACTAAGGTGTCTAATAAAAATTTAATTATTGATAATGATTTATTCAAGCCAGACATTAATGATGTAGCTAATTTTTCAAAATCAACACTTGACACTGCTGGTCTTAGTAAGCTAAAGGAAATTGTAAAGGAGCAATTCAAATTTGATTCTTTAAATAAATATAATTCATTAAAAGAGGTTACTGTCTTTTCAAAGCAAAAGGCAAGGATAAAAGAGTTGGATAAGAAATATACATTTGGGATTTTCTCTGGTGAAGCAACAGCAGCATTTGATATGAGCAGTTTTGAAAATGCAAGTCATACTATTGATATTTTTGATTTTTTAACGGGAAAGGTGCCTGGTTTGGAGGTAGGTAATAATATTGGGGGTACTGCGTCTTTAGGAGTTTTAACATATCGTAGAGGGTCTCCATCATTTTATTTAGACGAAACACCTATACAAACATCTGAGCTTTATAATATTGATGTAAAAAGCTTGGCTTATGTAAAAGTATTCACCAATAATTTTATGGGTGGATTAAATCCAAGTGGTGGCATCATTGCGAGTAATGCAAATGGTGGAATGATTGCTGGTGGTGCTGCAATTGTTATGTATAAAAAAAGAGGAGGGGATCTTATTAATGAAAATAAAACTATTAACACAAGCGGTATGGATTATAAATCTATTGTTGGTTATATAGCGCACAAGGAATTTTATAGCCCCAATTATGCCGAAAAATTACAGGAAAATGTAAAAGACTTACGCACTACATTGCTTTGGAATCCATGGATTACTCTGGATAAAACACATCAAAAAGTACGAGTTGAATTTTACAATAATGATGTAACGAATGCTTTTAGATTAGTGTTGGAAGGAATGGATAGTAAAGGGAAGTTGGTGTCTATTCAAAAAGTATTGAAATAATACGCTCAATTATCAAACTGATATGAAATATACTTTAAGTTCAATTTTGCTTTTATTTTCTATTTATGTATCTGCCCAGTCAAAACTGAGCGGCAGTGTTATTGATAGTGAAACTAAAAAGCCTTTAGAAGGTATAAGCATATTTTTGAGTCACACTACTAATGGTACTATATCTAATGCAAAAGGTGATTTTCAATTAGATCATTTAAAGCCAGGCAAGTATGAATTAGTAGCAACCTCATTAAATTATGAGGACAATATCATTGCTATTCAAATAGGTTTATCAAATGAACCAATTACAATTTCGATGAACCCTACTGCGAACCAATTAAAAGAAGTGGTGGTGGAATCCTATGATGACAATGGTTGGGAGCGATGGGGTGAAAGTTTTACCTCTTATTTTATTGGTAGTCCGCTAATGGTAAAAAACTTCATTTTTAAAAATCCAGAAGTGCTTAAATTTAAATTTGGCGCCAATTCCAATAAATTAAGGGCTTTTACAAATGAAAAATTAATTTTTGAGAATAACGAACTAGGGTATAGAATTATTTATTTGCTTTCTAAATTCGAAATTGACTTTAATAATAATACCTTTTCATTTAAAGGTTATCCATTTTTTGAAGAAATGATGTCTAAGAAGCCTAAACAAATTGCTGAATGGAATAAGGCCAGAGCCCAAATATATAATGGTTCGATACGTCAATTTATGCGAAGCTTGTATACCAATAGTTTTATTAAAGATGGTTTTGAGGTAAGAACAGTAATGAATGTAAGTAAAGAGGAAATTGAAAGAGTAAAAGAGCTAGGCAAAGGAGGTTTTAATAATTTAAATAAGGATAGTTTGGACTATTACAATAAAGTACACAATATTGGATTTGAAGAAACCAAAGTTACCCTTGACCCACTGATTACAAGAGATATGCTTGTTTTAAGTGCTACCGAATCTAATGCAAAAACATTCTATTTTAAAAATAGCCTTCAGGTTTTGAATTTGAATAAGAAAATACCTAATGAATACGCTAAAACGCTTCCTGTTTATAGAGCCAATGAGTTTATAAGAACCGAACTTAGCTTACGAACAAATAGCCCAATTTTCATATATGCAAATGGCGACTATTATAACGGGCTTGAATTATTGACTGATGGCTATTGGGCATGGTCTGAAAAAGTTTGTACAATGTTGCCTAGTGACTATATGCCAACAAAATAGTTGCATTCAAGTAATTGTCTCCTTATTCGTTTTCAATATGCTTTGTTAGTTTAAAATAATTTTGAAATTAACATTTTAGAAAATCTCCGAACGAATATCTTTAGATCTAAAAAGTAGGTTATACATTTTTACAATTTGAGATTTGTATAAAAATAAATATGCAAAATCAAATTGAAATTTTCCAAGGAGAAAACAATGAAATAAATGTAGAAGTCAAGTTTGAAGAAGATACGGTGTGGCTAAGTCAAAGGCAAATGTCTGAATTATTTGCTAAAGACACAGATACCATTAGCCTACACATCAAAAATATCTATAAGGAAGGCGAATTAGAAATAATTTCAACTACCGAGGATTACTCGGTAGTTCAAACAGAGGGGAAAAGGGTGGTTAATAGGGAGATTGTTCACTATAACCTAGATGTGATCATCTCCGTAGGATACAGAGTAAATTCAAAACGGGGTACTCAATTCCGTCAATGGGCTCCGTACCCAAAGCCCCCGAATACTCGAGCCGCTTTGTAGCCAATATAGGAGCGAGTTTGGAAGAATTTGCTGCTGATGTCAGGGCAATTTTAACCCCAAATCTTAAAAATTTTCATTAATTACATATAATTCAGATTTCATGATTTTTGACACCTATTTTTTGAATATAAGTCAGAAAGCGCATATTTTGACTTATATTTGATTTAAATGAATCAAAATGATACCTTTTCTACCATTGCAAGTTGAAGTTGAAACAAAGACTGTTTTAAGAAAATTAGCAGCAGCACATCAGCGTCTAGCTGAATTTAAAGGAGTAATTACAAGCATTCCTAATCAAAATATTTTGCTCGAAACGCTCACATTAAGAGAAGCAAAGGAAAGTTCTGCTATTGAAAACATTATAAGCACATTTGCCGAAGTTTATCAAAGTAGCGTTTACTCCAATTTGTTTGCATCCCCTGAAGCGAAAGAGGTTCATTTATATGCCGAGGCTTTAAAGCAAGGTTTCAATTTGATACAATCAAGTGGGCTACTTACTAATAACCACATATTGAAAATACAATCAGTAATTGAACAAAATGATGCGGGGTTTAGAAAAGTCCCGGGGACAAAATTGTTAAACGAAAATACTGGGGAAGTTGTGTATATGCCACCACAGGATGCATTAGAGATTGAAAGTTTAATGCAAAACCTTGAAGCGTTTATAAACAATGATGAGTTAGCAGATATAGATCCTTTAATTAAAATGGCCATCATTCATCATCAGTTTGAAACGATTCACCCATTTTATGATGGCAATGGACGTACGGGCCGTATCATTAATATTTTATACTTAGTGAATAAAAAATTATTAGATATCCCTGTACTTTATTTAAGTAGGTATATCATTAGTAAGAAAAGCGAATATTATGAACAGCTACAAAAAGTAAGAGAAACTGGAAATTGGGAACCTTGGATTTTATTTATTTTGGATGGTGTTGAAAATACTGCAAAAGAGGGTGTTCTTTTAATTAATGCTATTCATAAAGCAATGCAAAAATATAAACATGAAATAAAAGCGAAGCTTCCAAAATTATATAGCCAAGACCTACTGAATAATTTATTTAAATATCCTTATACCAAAATTGAATTTATAGAACGTGATTTGTCTGTAAGTAGAAGTACCGCAATTAGATATTTAGAGGAACTAGTGAAGAATGACTTTTTGAAAAAGCAAAAGTTGGGTAGGGAAAGCTATTATGTCAACAATTCCCTAATTGAATTATTGAGTCAGAATTAATTTTGTATGTATTGACTAAAAGGGAAAAACCGACCCAATTGGGTCGGTTTTTCATTATCTTCTAAAACAATTATTATTTTAGAAAATAACACTTCGTAGCCACAATAGGAGCGAGTTTGGAAGAATTTGCTGCGGATGTGAGGGCGATTTTAAACTATCACTATCGCTTTCTCCAATTAGCTTCTAATCCGATA
>CAIQQR010000004.1 GCA_903874055.1 uncultured Bacteroidota bacterium
ACAAGGATGACTGCTATCGCCACAGGATTTACTAAAGGATTTTGTTTCGTTTTTTGATAGGCCCGTAACCCAATTTGATATGCGACCAAAGTAACGAATAAGGCAACTAATGGGCTACCTGATAAATAAACCCATATTTCTACTATGGAATGAGGTTTAATCATTGGAGGCTTTTCCTTGATTAAACAGTTTTAGCGTTAGAGCACTTCCACCAATGGTTAAAACAACACTGCCAATTAATCCAAAAATTATTGGAAGGGCATTATCTTTTAATTGCGGAAGAAATAAAACAACACCAACAGCCGCTGGCACAAATAACAATCCCAAATACTGACTTAATGCGTCACTAACCAAGGCAAGAGAGGGATTAATTTCTTTTTTAATCATCAACCAACACAAAAGAAGAACCAAACCAATCACTGGCCCCGGCAATGAGGGCAGTAGAAGTTTAGAAAGTAATTCTCCTAAACTTTGAAAAAAGAGAATTTGGATTAGTCCTGAAAGCATAATTAATTTTACTCGGCATTCAATCTTGTTTCATAAAACTACTTAAACTTTAGGAGGTATAGCAAATCCCCTGCATCTGAAATGTCTTTAAAAAGGACACGAACCGCACAGAGGTTAAGCACCTATTCGCTAGACACTCGATCAAATACTTTGGTCGAAATTGAGCTTTTTTTCATTTTATTTATCAAATGGTCCATTTACTTTCACATTGGTCCAGTTTAAGAACATGGCAATCGATACCCAAATTAGATAAGGTGCTATCAACCAACTGGAAATAGGAGAATATGATTGTGGAGCAAGGAGGATTGCTAATACCGATACCCATAAGCCAATTGACTCAAATAGTGCCCAGTCAGGTCGGCGCATCCGAAAATACAAAATACTCCAGAGAAGGTTAAACAAGCCGTTTATTAAATAAAGCGTTATCAATGTCAGAATAGTTCCTTCATCGGGTGCGCTGTTGTATGCCTTTACAAAAGAAGTCCCGGCGCATATGAAGATCGTTGTCCACATCGGACCAAATAGCCAATCGGGTGGCTTCCACCGAGGTTGTTGGAGTTTTTTGTACCATTCACCAATATCCGTAGCCCAGGCACCTCCAATGGCTAAGACCAAACCCCAAACTACTGCAAAAATAATAGGTTTATAGTCTAGTAACCAATCTGTATTCATGTTTTTCTAAAAATTCATTTATAAATAAATGCTAATTATGCGCCTTGGAAATATTTAAAACTATTGCTAGATAAATACGCAACGATTTATTACAAATCATTTCAATCGACACTTAACTGACACAGTTATGACAAATCACCTCATTACAACTGTCCTTTTCATGAACATTTCATTGCGCAGAGATCAAACGTTACGTATCTAAAAGCCAATCCCGAACACGACGCTTTTTTAGTAAAGCACGACAGGACAGGATTATTCATCCCGTGAAATACCCGCGACTAAACGCCTTTCGGCGCTGTAGTCGGGGCATCTGATTTCGCAATCAAATATTCCTGCTTCGTCTGCTGCTGCATGGACATGGCTTGCGCCTCACCATGGCTTATGCGTGCATCCACAGGCACAC
>CAIQQR010000005.1 GCA_903874055.1 uncultured Bacteroidota bacterium
CAATCAACAACCACGTTTGGACAGGTGTATTATCTACATTGAATACACAATTAACAAAAGAGTTAAATTTAACTTTTGGTGTTGATGGTAGAACTTACAAAGGAACTCACTTCCGTGAAATGAGAGATTTAGTAGGTGGTTCTTTCTATAAAGACCCAATGTCTCCAACAGCAACAGTTGACGCTAACGTATCTTCATATGTTGATGTAACTAAAGTAACTCCAGTTGCTAATCGTGTTGCTTATGACTACGATGGTTTAGTTGATTACTTAGGTACATTTGGACAATTAGAATACACTAAGAATAAAGTATCTTTATTCGCTCAAGGTGCGTTATCTCAAACAAACTATGGTAGAGTTGATAGATACAATCCTACACATACCGAAGTTGATGCTCAAAGAGTAAAAATTACAGGATATAATGCTAAGGGTGGTCTTAACTACAACTTAGATGAATTTAACAATGTATTTGTAAACGTAGGAACATATAGTAGAGCCCCTTATTTGAGTTTTATCTACAATGGTACAACTACAACTACAAATCCTAAAAGTGGTAATGCTTTAAATGCCAATATTAAGAACGAACAAGCTAACTCATATGAAGTGGGTTATGGTTTACGTTCTAATACATTTACATTTAAATTAAATGCTTACTACACTGAATTTACAAACCGTTCTTTAACTTCTCCTTTATTAAATAACGCAGATGGTACACAATATAGAGCGTTAATTACAGGACAAGGTGCGTTACATAAAGGTATTGAGGCTGAAGCTAAATTGAAAGTTTCCAAGAAATTAGAAATTGGTGCGTTCGCATCTGCTGGTGATTGGAAATGGAAAGGAAATGCTGCTGCAGTTTTACACGATGATGTAAAGAATACAGATACAAAAGTAAATGTATATTCTGACGGTTTATTTGTTGGTGATGCTCCACAAACACAAGTAGGTACTATCGTAAGATACCAAGTAACTAATAGTGTTGATTTAGGTGGTGATTTCACATACAATGACAAATACTATTCTTATTATGATCCAAGTTCAAGAACAAGTGCAACTGTAACGGCACAACCATACAAATTAGCGGCATTTGGTGTTGCTAATGCAAGAATTGGTTGGAAATTGAAAATCGGTAAGTATGATTCATACGCAGCTGCTCACGTTTATAACTTATTAGATAAACATTATTGGATTGAAGCTAATGATGCTGGCGGTACAGCCGTTGGAACATTAGGTTCTGGATTTATGGGATGGGGTAGAACTTCAGATGTAAGTTTGAAGATTAACTTCTAATCTTTTAAAAATAAAATTAAAGGGAGATGTTTTTACATTCTCCCTTTTTTTATGTATATTATACAAAGTATGAGTAAGATAATTAACTTTTTTGGTGGACCTGGTATTGGTAAATCCACACAAGCATCTGGTTTATTTACTGAGATGAAAAAACACCATATGAGTGTTGAATACACGTATGAGTTTCCAAAAGAGGTTGCGTGGGAAGGAAACATATCCCAATTAAAAGATCAATTCTTTATTACTGCAAATCAACATAGAAACATTAGTCGGTTATACGGTAAGGTAGATTATATAATTGTCGATTCACCAATTATATTAGGTTGTTTCTATGAACAACGATATGGTGAAGGTTATCCCGCATCCCACTATAGTATGTCAGGTTTAAGCAAATTTCTTTGGAATTTATTTAATCAATATGACAACATTAATATCTTACTTACAAGAAACAATGAAACATATGATCCGAATGGTAGAATGCAAGATTTAAATGAAGCTGTTGAAATAGATAATGACATTAAGGAAACATTAAGTATTAATTCAGTTGATTTTAAG
>CAIQQR010000006.1 GCA_903874055.1 uncultured Bacteroidota bacterium
CTAAAATATATTCAAACTGCTTTAAAGCAAACTGAGGAATATAAATACATTAAATCTGCCAATCAATATTTCCCGACTGACTTTGTTTTAGATATTAGAAAGGACTTAAAATTATTAGGTATTCCTGGTGCACAATTAACCGGGGAGCAATGGTTGCTGGTGCGCAGATTAGCTGAACATGCAGGTAATTTATACAAGTGGTTTGATTCCGAACGTATGCAGGCCTATGCCAATATGTATGAAGTGATTGGGGATAGTTATTATGAAAAAGCAATTGTAGAAAGTATTGATGAAGTAATTGACGAAAGAGGTAATGTTAAAGACAATGCATCGGATGATTTAGCAAAAATTCGAATGCAATTGTATAAAAAGCGTCAAGAGTTAAGGCGCATTTTTGATAAAGTGATTCATCGTTTAGCGAAAGCGGGTTACACTGCAGATATTGATGAAAGCTTTAGCAATGGGCGCCGCGTAGTGGCCGTATTTTCTGAATATAAGCGACAAGTAAAAGGTTTTTTACATGGCGAAAGTGATAGTCGTAAAACTGCTTTCATTGAACCTGAAGAAACTATTGAGTTGAATAATGAATTGTATGGATTAGAACAGGACGAACAAAAAGAAGTGCAAAGAGTATTGCGTCAACTTACTTCCAACTTGGCGCCATATTCTGCTTTGTTGTTGAGTTATATTCAAATGGTAGGCATATTTGATTTTATTCGTGCCAAAGCAATATTAGCAGTGGATATGAATGCGCATATGCCCATGGTACAAAACAATGCAACCTCTCAATTAATAGATGCTTATCATCCTTTATTGTATTTGTATAATAAAGCTTCAGGTAAAAAAACAATTCCAGTTAATTTACATTTAGACGATGAAGCACGCATACTAATAATTAGTGGACCCAATGCTGGTGGTAAAACAGTTTCCATGAAAACCTTGGGACTGAATCAAGTCATGTTACAAAGTGGCTTATTAGTTCCTATGAATCCCACATCACAAATGGGAATTTATAAACAATTATTTATTCAACTAGGGGATACGCAGAACCTGGCTTTTGAATTAAGTACCTATTCGAGTCACTTAATGCATATGAAGCATTTTATAGAAAATGCGAATGGAAAAACGATGTTCTTTATTGATGAATTAGGTAGCGGTTCTGATCCTCATTTAGGAGGTGCTTTTGCCGAAGTTATTTTGGAAGAATTGTCTCATAAACATGCTCAAGGAATTGTGACTACGCATTATTTGAATTTAAAAGTAATGGCTAATCATAACAAGGGTATTGTAAATGGTGCCATGCAGTTTGATGAAGTAAAACTAGAGCCATTGTATCAGTTAGTAATTGGTAAACCGGGAAGTTCATACACTTTTGCTATTGCTGAAAGAATTGGTTTGCCTAAACATTTAATTAATAGAGCCCGTAAATTGGTGGATACGCATCATTTTGAATTGGATAAATTATTGAATAGAACAGAGCAGGATTTGCAATTGGTGCAGCAAGAACGAAAAGAGCTACATAAAAAATTGAAAGAGAATGACAGCTTAAAACATTCCCTTCAACAAATGCTAGACAAAGAAAAACATCATCAACAAATTAGTTTATTGAAAGAACAAAATAGAGTTGCAGAGGAAAAATTTGCCTACAATAAGGATATGGAAAGGCAATTAAAACAAATTGCATTGGATTGGAAGAAGAGCGAGAAGAAAGAGGAAGTGATGAAGAACTTATACAATTTGTTATTCAAAAAAAATGATGCCATTGTTATTAATAAATTAGCTAAGAAAGTAGATAAAAATTTTAAAGAAACCAATGCACCAATTGTTGTTGGAGCAACAGTGAAATTAAAAAAGAATTATCAAGTAGGTGAAGTGTTGGAAATAAAAGGGAAGCGTGCCATCGTAAAAGTAGGGCAGTTGCCTATGAACATTGATTTAGTAGATTTAATGGTGGTTGAAGAGATTGCGCAGCAATCGACAGATAATAAAAAACCGGCGTCAAATGCACCGAAGAATAAAACTGCACCACCTGCGCCAAAAACTAATAGTCATTTAAAAAATAAAAAAATACAATAAAATGATACTTGACGATTTAAATAATATCAATAAATATGTAGCGATACATCCTCGATTTGAAAAAGCTTTTGCTTATTTAAGTGCGACTGATTTTGAAAAAATAAAGCCAGGAAAATACCAGCTTGATGGGGATCACATTTATGCAATGGTAGTGAATGATGATGCCGTGGCGATGTTGGATTCAACTTCAGAATTTGAATGCCATAATACTTATATAGATATTCAATATGTTTTCGGTGGGGTAGAAACAGTTGGCTATAAATCTCGATTGACCTGTGTGGAACCAAGAGGAGAGTATGATGCTAAGAAAGATGTCTTGTTTTATGAAGATGCCCCTGATTTCTTTTTTAAATTATTTCCTGGTCAGTTCGGTATTTATTTTCCAGATGATGTACATGCCCCTATGATAGGTCAAGGAAAGATTCGAAAAGTGGTTATGAAAATTAGAGTTAATTAAATTATATTCAATGTCAGTTAAACAAGTTGAAATGGTGTTGGCTCCAAGGGAGCCACACTATGTTGGAGATGGTTTTAGAGTACATAATTTTATTCCTAGTGGATATGGATTAACAATGCAGCGAATGGATCCATTTATCATGTTAGACTACGGTGCTAAGTTTTATTTTCCACCTAGCCCAAGTAAAGCAAAAGGAGTTGGTGTGCATCCACATAGAGGTTTTGAAACAGTGACTGTTGCTTATAAAGGAAGTGTAGCTCATCATGATAGTAGTGGTGGAGGTGGCGTAATTGCCGAAGGGGATGTTCAATGGATGACTGCAGCAAGTGGCGTTTTGCATAAAGAATACCATAGTGAACAATTTAGCAAAACGGGTGGGGATTTTCAAATGGTGCAATTATGGGTGAATTTACCTGCTAAGGATAAAATGAGTACACCTAAGTATCAAGCAATTTCCAACGAACAAATTCCTAAAATTAAAATTGCAAATAACGGAGGTGAAGTGGAAATGATTGCGGGAAACTTTCAAGGTAATGCAGGTGCTGCTACCACATTTTCTCCTATACATATGTTGAATGCTAAGTTTAATAAAGGTGGTGAAGCTAGTTTTAATTTTCCTCCACATTTTAATACGGGTTTATTAGTTATTGAAGGTTCTGTAATGGTAAATGAAACTGAGGATGTTCCTTTGGATCATTTTGCATTATTTGCCAATGCTGGGGAATCCATAACAGTGAAAGCTTCTGAAGATAGTATCGTTTTAATATTATCTGGTGAACCTTTAAGAGAACCCATTGCAGCACATGGTCCTTTTGTAATGAATACACGCGCCGAAATTTTACAAGCCTTCGAAGACTATGAAAATGGCAAATTCGGGGAGTTAGAAGATTAAAATAGAATTAGTTCTATAGATTGTTGTAAAATGAAATTACAAAAGAATCAAAAGCTGCTTAATTTTACACTCTATGAAATTATTCCGTATTTGTATCTTTATTCTAGTATTCGCACTTTTAAGCAAGGTATCATCTGCTCAATTTTTGTTGAAGATTAAATCAAGTAATACCATTGATAGTATCGCTTATTTAAGAGGGGTTGCATTTGATGAAAAAAATTTTATTCCAAAAGATACGATCCTTCTTTACAAAGGAAATAATACTATCAAAAATAGTAAACCAATAATTGGTGGGATCTACTATTTGTATTTTCCTAAAAGTAAACAAAAAGTATTTTTAGCTATAGAGAATAAGGATACATTAAATATTTCATTTACAGATGATAATTATTTAAAAACGGTAGTTACGAAATCTGCAAAAAATGATAGTTTCTTTGCATATCAAAGATTAGAAAAAGATTTGTCAAGCTATGATTCATTATATGATTCGCAGATAAAACAAGGAAGAAAATTTAATTCAATACAAAAAACTGCATTCTTTCAACCTAAGAATTTTCAATTGACAATTGCTAGAAATAGAATAATGAAATTACTCAAACCAGAATCTGCATTATATATCTATTTTGATGTATTAAATAAGTTAGATCTTTCTATTCCAAGTAAGAAAAATTATAATGGGAGAGTACAGTTCTTTAAAAGTATTGATATTAATTCACCAAAATTATTATTTACGCCTACCCTAAAACAAGTATTCACAGAATATCTTTCTTACTATCCGTTGCAAGCAGATTCAATTATCAAAGGGGTAGATTCAATCATGTTAAAATTGGATTGTAAAAGTAAATCATATCCATATACATTTGATTATCTAATTAAGCTCCTTAAGAATAGAGATATTCAAAATAATACAAATGCTTATTCATACTTCATTAAAAAATATGTAAAACAAAATAAGTGTAAATTTTTAGATCCAAAATTAGAGAAACAATTATTAGAAGACTTTGCGAAAGTAGAAGCATTGAAATTACAGGATACCTCAGTCAATATGATACTTAAAGACACTGCTGGAAATGATAGGAGTCTGTATCAGTTCGCTGATAAATTTGATTACACCCTTATTACATTCTTTGATCCCACTTGTGCTCATTGTATGGTTGAATTACCAAAAATGGATAGCATTATACGCCTAATTGAAAAGCAATTGGTGTTGAATATAGGTAAGTTTACGGTTTGTAATGATATGATGACTCAACCTTTAATATGGAAGGCTTTCATCAATGATCATCATTTAGATTATAATTATATGCATGTGAGTTTAGGTAATGATAATGAAATTCGCAAAGCCTACGATGCTTATACTAATCCATTATTTTATCTAATTGATAACCATGGTAAGTTAATTGGTAAAAAGATAAGTGTAAATACCATAAAAAAGGTAATAACTGGCTATCTTCAAAATGGTAAATAATTCGTTATTAAACATAATTGTTTAAATTTGTAATCATAAAATTAATAATATGAAATCTATTTTATTTGCTGCTTTACTAGTTTTTGGTGCACTGAATTTAAATGCTCAAAATACTCCTGCACAAACTGATATTACAAAAGTGTTGAAGTTTACCAATGATAACTATGATATGGGAAAAATTACTTATGGTAAACCAACTGAGTTTAAAGTTGATATTGAAAATATTAGCGCAGCACCCATTACTATCGAAAATGTAATGGTAGGTTGTGGTTGTACTACGCCTAAATATGAAAAAGGGCAAGTGATTGCACCAGGGGCACATGCATCGATTGTACTTGGATTTAATGGTGCTGCAGTTGGCAATTTTACTAAAATGGCTACCATCTTTTTTAATGGTAATTTAAATAAGCAAGTTAGCTTTCACGGAGAAGGAGTTCAACAATAGATAAAAATCTAATATATGTAATAGGTCATCCATTGGGTGACCTATTTTTGTTTATTAGCTACAAGGATTAGCCACGCATTTTGTTAAAACTTGGCATTAAAGCAAGCTTTATGCCTCGTTTTCCGAAATGCGTTATCACTTCGTGACTTTTGAAAACAAAAAAACCACGATTAATCGTGGTTTTTGAACTGGTTGGCGGAGAGAGAGGGATTCGAACCCCCGGACCTGTAACAGTCAACGGTTTTCAAGACCGCCGCATTCGACCGCTCTGCCATCTCTCCGCGGCAAATGTAGGATACGAAAACGAATTATACAAAAAATTATGACTTTTTATTCCTTTAAACAATCGGCCTAATTAATTGAGTACCATGTATCTTTACAAAAAAGGAGTAAGTGAAAGAATTATCGGTATTAAATGTGTTTTTTTGGAAGTATCGCTTTAGATTTTTTACAGGTATTTTATTGGTTATTGCAACCAATTATTTGGCCGTGTTATCTCCTCAAATCACAGGATATGTTGTAAATCTTGTACAAGCAAAATTACCAGGTGGTAAGCCTGCTACTAATGTGAACCATGATTTAATAGTAAGTCTTATTTCACATTTAGGGAAAAGTAATCAATTTAGTTTTACTTCCTTAATTACATTCTGTAGTATTACCATTTTAGTTTTGGCTATTATAAGAAGCGTTTTTATGTTTTTTATGCGTCAAACAATTATTGTCATGAGTAGACATATTGAGTTTGATCAAAAAAACCAGGTGTATGCGCATTATCAAAAATTAGATACTGAGTTTTATAAAACACATAGCACCGGCGATTTAATGAATAGAATGTCCGAGGATGTAAGTAGGGTAAGAATGTATACTGGCCCATCGCTCATGTATTTAATAAACCTTATTTCTATCATTGGTTTTTGTCTGTTTAATATGTTCACGAAGGACTTTACACTTAGTTTGTATGTATTAGCTCCACTTCCAGTATTAGCTATTACTATTTATATAGTCAATACAGTGATCAATAAAAAGAGTGAAGAAATTCAAGGACAATTGTCCGATTTAACTACCAATGCACAAGAGTCTTATTCTGGTATTAGAGTTATTAAATCATTTGTTCAAGAAACTGCAATGTTGGGATTTTTTAAAAAGAACAGTGAATTATATCGCAAAAACGCAGTGAGTTTGGCAAGTGTTGAAGCCTTTTATACACCAACCATGTCCTTGATGATTGGGCTAAGTACCTTACTCACTATATATCTTGGAGGGATACAAGCATATCATGATCCAAGTAAAGTAGGCACCATTATAGAGTTTGTTTTTTATATTAATATGCTCACATTTCCAGTAAGCGCCATTGGCTTAACAGCTAGTATGATACAAAGAGCAGCAGCTTCTCAAAAAAGATTAAATGAATTTTTAGCAATAAAGCCAAGTATTTTTAGTGGCAATAAACCGCTGAAAAAATTACTTGGTGATATCACTTTTGAAAATGTAAACTTAGTGTATCCACATTCAGGAATTAATGGAATCTCTAATTTCAATCTGCAAATCAACGCTGGTCAAAAAGTATTAGTATTAGGTAAAACTGGAAGTGGAAAATCTTCCATTGCTCAGTTGCTTACAAGAATGTATGATCCAAGTTCGGGAGTTTTAAAAATGGATGGGATTGATATTAAAGAATTTTCAATTACAGATTTAAGACAAGCAATTGGATATGTTCAACAAGATGTTTTTTTATTCAGTGATGCAGTTAAAAATAATATTGAATTTGGTTTAAATCAAATAATTAAGAATGAATCGGATTTAATAGAAGCTACTCAAACTGCAAATGTTTATAATGAAATTGACAAATTACCTAATAAATTTGAAACCTTGATAGGGGAGCGAGGGACTACTTTAAGTGGTGGACAAAAACAAAGAGTAGCTATTTCAAGGGCCATTATTAAAAAACCTAGTATCTATCTGTTTGATGATTGTTTAAGTGCGGTCGATGCTAAGACAGAACAATCCATTTTAAGCAATCTTGGTAAATATATTCAGGATAAGACTGCCATTTTTATTACCCATCGTATTTTCTACACCTTTCATTTTGACCTTATTATTTATCTTGAAGATGGGAAGATTGCAGAAATGGGCACACACGAAAGTTTGTTAGCTAAGGATGGCCTTTATGCCGAATTGTACCGAATTCAACAAACCCACGAGGAGGTGTAAAAATTATTTTTTTTCAAAATTTCCATAATTCAATCTATTTCTATATTTTAGTTCTATAAATTGATTACAAATTATGGAGAACGAGCAATTTGAGCAAAATGACAAGAAAATTGAGAGTGTTTTTAGTACAAGGATTCGTGCTGGTAAAAGAAGAACTTATTTCTTTGATGTAAGAGCGACTCGTGGCAATGATTACTTCATAACCATTACAGAAAGTAGAAAAAGGTTTGATAATAATGGTTATGATCGTCATAAAATTTTCTTATACAAAGAAGACTTCAACAAATTTTTAAAAGCTATAACTGAGGCTGTTGATCATGTTAAAACTGAATTAATGCCTGATTTTGATTTTGATGCATTTAATCATGAAAATGATGGCGAATATGAAGGTGAAAATTCCTTTGCTGCACCAGCAAAGGAAAGTTTTTCCGATTCACAAATTCCAAAGCCAATTAATGAAGTAATTTCTGCAGCACCAATAGCTGAGCCAGAGCATGATATTGATCCAGCAACAATCACAGAAAAGAAACCTTTAGAGGCACGTGATACACATGCAAGTCAAGGAGATAATTTAAGTAATGAAGAAGTAGATAAGTGGTAATTTACAATTGCTTGGTCATCCATATATCACAACCACAATGTCCGCTATTTCCTAATGGTTGATTGATTCTGGAGAAACCCACTTTTTCATAAATTGACACCGCTTTTGCTAATTCAGGCATGGACTCTAAATATACTTGATTGTATCCATTTTCTTTTGCCCACTGCATTGATTTTTCCATTAATTGTTTACCTAAACCAGTTCCTCTTGCATTGGTTTGTAAGTATAACTTTACCAATTCGCAGGTTCCTTGAGGCAGGTTTTCAGTTGGAAAAATTCCACAACCACCAACTACTTCATTGTTTATCGTAGCTATAAAATAGTAAGAGCCAGGTTTTTGAAATAATTCAAATAAGGCATCTGTCGTAGGGTCGTAATAAACAGTTCCTGGTTTATTTGCACCAAATTCAGTTAATGCAGTTCTTATGACAGATGCAAGTATTGCGTTATCCTTTTGCTCAATGGGTCTTATGTTTATATTGGCTGACATTTATTTTCTCCAATTTTTAAATTGGTTAATTAAGCCATTGGTTGAACTATCATGACCATTTATTTGAGCATCATCTCCTAATTCCGGTAAAATTTTATTGGCTAATTGCTTTCCTAATTCAACACCCCATTGATCGTAACTAAAAATATTCCAAATAACACCTTGTGTGAATATTTTATGCTCGTAAGTAGCAATTAAAAAACCTAAAGTGGCAGGGGTGATTTTTTTAACCAAGAATGAATTGGTTGGTTTGTTTCCTGCAAAAACTTTGAATGGTGCAAGGAATTCAATTTCTTTTGCTGATTTGTTCGCAGCCGATAATTCAGCAACTACTTCTTTTTCAGTTTTGCCATTCAATAATGCTTCGGTTTGCGCAAAATAATTACTCAATAATTTAACATGGTGATCCCCTAATGGATTGTGCGTTTGTGCAGGTGCAATAAAATCACATGGAATTACCAAAGTACCTTGATGTATTAATTGATAAAAAGCGTGCTGTCCATTGGTACCAGGCTCTCCCCAAATTACAGGTCCTGTTGAATAATTCACTGCAGTTCCTTTTCGGTCTACATATTTACCATTGCTTTCCATATTGCCTTGTTGGAAATAAGCAGCAAAACGATGCATATATTGATCGTATGGTAAAATAGCTTCACTTTGGGCGCCAAAGAAATTTGTATACCAAATTCCAAGTAGCGCCATAATAACAGGAATATTTTTATCAAATGCAGTTTCTTTAAAATGATTGTCTGCTTCGTGAGCACCTTTTAATAAAGCTTCAAAATTGTCGTAACCAATAGTTAACGCAATTGATAAGCCAATGGCACTCCATAATGAATATCTCCCTCCAACCCAATCCCAGAATTCAAACATATTTTTGCTGCTAATACCAAAAGCATTTACCGCTTTTTCATTGGTACTTAATGCTACAAAGTGTGTAGCTATATGAGCTTCTTCGTTTGCATGTTGTAAAAACCATGTTCTTGCAGTATGTGCATTGGTCATGGTTTCTTGAGTAGTGAATGTTTTAGAAGCAATTAAGAACAAGGTTTCTTCAGCATTTACTTTTTTCAAAGTTTCTGCAATATGTGTTCCATCTACATTACTTACAAAATGTACTTGAATACCTTCCACCCAATAAGGTTTTAATGCCTCAGTTACCATTACTGGGCCTAAATCACTTCCGCCAATACCTATGTTTACAATGGATGTAATTTTCTTTCCTGTATAACCTTTATGTTCACCATTGTGTATTGATTCACAGAAAGTTTTCATTTGTTGTAGAACGCGCTTAATTTCTGGCATGATATTGGCACCATCTACGAATACCCCATTATCGGAAAAATTTCTTAATGCTGTATGTAATACTGCACGATTTTCAGTTTCATTAATTGCTTGACCTGCAAATTGTGCTTCAATAGCATCCTTTAAAGAACATTCGTTTGCTAATTGTAGCAACAATTGTTTTGTTTTATCTGTAATAATATTTTTAGAATAATCAAATAAAATATCAGGTGTGGAAATAGAGTAGTTTTCAAATCTTTTTTCGTCAGCAATAAATAAATCTTTCATATGCTTTCGATTCATCTCATCTTCAAAATGTTTTTTTAATACAAACCAGGCTTGTGTGGTTGTTGGGTCAATTCTTTCTAACATGTCTTCTTCTTATTTATGATTGCTTAATTATTTCTTAATTTATTTTATAACACATGTATGGTGTCAATTGTTTTTGCTAAATCAGATTCACTAATATTTAAATGAAAAACAAATCTAACTTGGGTAGGGGTCATTGCAATAGCAAGAATCCCTTTTTCTTTTAATGCTGCAGCAAAACTTGCAGCAGTATATTTTCCGCCAATAGTAGCGATTACAATATTGGTTTCTACACCTAAAATGGATGTGACAAAATCTTTTTTAGCCAAAGCCTCACTCAAAATCTTTGCATTTTTATGATCTTCGATTAATCGCTCAATATGATGTTCCAATGCATAAATTCCCGCTGCTGCTAAAGATCCAGCTTGTCTCATTCCACCTCCAAAAACTTTTCTCCAACGACGCGCCTTTTTTATAAAAGCAGCATCACCTATTAATACACTTCCTACGGGAGCGCCTAACCCTTTGCTTAAACATATAGAAATTGAATTAAATATGTTTCCATATTCGATGGGCGCTTCTTTTTTTTCAACAATGGCATTAAAAAGCCTTGCGCCATCAAGGTGTAGGGGAAGATTATGATGAGTAGCTACTTTTTTAATTGCTTTGAAAGTTTCAAAATCATAACAGGCACCTCCACCACGATTACTGGTATTTTCTAAGCTAATTAAACCAGTAATTGGTTTATGAACATCTTCGGGGTTAATTCCAGCTATAATTTGTTCTGCAGTTAAACGACCTCGATCACCATGTAATAATTTAACAGAGCAACCTGAATTAAACGCAATTCCACCACCTTCATATTGATATATATGTGATAATTCATCACATATAACTTCATCTCCTGCTTGAGTATGCGTTTTAATGGCCAATTGATTGGTCATGGTTCCACTAGGGCAAAATAGACCTGCTTCCATACCAAATTTTGCTGCGGTAATTCTTTCTAAAGCATTAATACTTGGGTCTTCGCCAAAAACATCATCGCCCACAGGCGCAGAATGCATGAAAGCAAGCATGCCCTCGGTTGGCATGGTGACGGTATCGGATCGGAAGTCAATCATTCTACGAAGATAATTCTAGAGGGGCGATTTACCTTAAAAAAATGAGTAAAAAGAGTAATATTTATCCTCAAAAGGCACCTTTTTAGACCCAAAAATCAAGTTTAACTCCTTAATAATCAATATTTGTATAATTGGTGACAAAATAGTACCTTTGCAGACTGACAACACTATACTATTTTAGTGTTTCTTTCGTTATATATTTAAATAAATTCTTTGCATGAGGCAGCTTAAAATTGCTACACAGATTACCAACAGAGATTCTCAAGCGGTAGAAAAGTACTTACAAGAGATTTCTAAAATATCAATGATTAATCCTGAAAGGGAAACTACATTGGCACAGCAGATTAAAATGGGCGATCAACGCGCGTTAGATGAATTGGTACAAGCCAATCTACGTTTCGTGGTTTCTGTTGCTAAACAATACCAACACCAAGGTTTATCATTGAGTGATTTAATCAATGAGGGCAATTTGGGTTTAATTAAAGCAGCACAACGTTTTGATGAAACTAAGGGTTTCAAATTTATTTCTTATGCTGTTTGGTGGATTCGTCAATCTATTTTGCAAGCTTTGGCGGAGCAAGGTCGTTTAGTACGTTTACCTCAAAATAAAATTGGTACTTATAATAAGGCTAATAAAGCTTACATGGCTTTTGAACAAGAGCATGAGCGTGAACCTTCCACAGAGGAATTAGCGGGAATTTTGGAAATGTCTGAAACTGAAATTAACAATATATTCCAATCAAATACACGTCACACTTCATTAGATGCACCAGTTCATGAGGCTGAAGATGTTGCCATGGGCGATTTATTAGAAGGGGGATCTGATACTGACGAGGATGTAATGAAGGACTCTTTAAGAGAAGAAATTCGTCGTGTTTTAAAATCATTAAGTCCAAGAGAAGCAGAAATTGTGAATGCTTATTTTGGTTTAGATGGTGAAAATGGTGTGACTATTGAACAAATTGGCATCAAATACGATTTAACTAAAGAAAGAATTAGACAAATTAAAGAGCGTGCTATAAAGCGTCTTCAAAAGGCAAGATATAGCAATGCTTTAAAAGCATATTTGGGCTAAAAATTAATAAAATAATAATGCCCCTTCAATTCACAGATTTGACGGGGCTTTTTTTTAGGTATAATTTTACCAATTGGAATTAAAAATGAATTTATGGAAACAGAAAAAGTAAGTATTTTAATTATAGGCTCAGGTCCTGCAGGGTATACTGCAGCAATTTATGCAGCGCGCGCAAATATGAAACCATTGTTATACCAAGGTATTCAGCCAGGCGGACAATTGACAATTACCACTGAAGTTGAAAACTACCCAGGGTTTCCAGAAGGAATTCAAGGGCCAGACATGATGGTTAATTTTGAGAAACAAGCTGCTAGAATGGGTGCAGATATTCGTTATGGTTTAGCTACGAAAGTTGACTTTAGCGGCGAGATAAAAAAAGTTTGGATCGATGATGAAAAAATCATTGAAGCAGATGCTGTAATCATATCTACCGGTGCAAGTGCAAAATGGTTGGGTATTCCGAGTGAAGAAAGATTAAATGGTTTTGGGGTAAGTGCCTGTGCGGTATGTGATGGGTTCTTTTTTAAAGGAAAAGAAGTTGCCATTGTAGGGGCAGGTGATACAGCAGCAGAAGAAGCACATTACTTATCAAAAATGTGTTCTCAAGTGCATATGATTGTTCGTAAAGATCAAATGCGTGCAAGTAAAGTAATGCAAGACCGTGTGTTGAATACGCCAAATATCAAAGTTTATTTCAACACCGAAACAGATGAAATTTTAGGAGAAAAAACAGTTCAAGCAGTTCGTGTTAAGAATAATATAACCAACGAATTACATGAAATTCCAGTAAGTGCATTCTTTGTTGCCATTGGACACAAACCTAATAGTGATATTTTCCAAGGCTTCCTTGAAATGGATGAAACAGGCTATATTTTAACTCAACCAGGAACTACAAAAACAAATATAGAAGGGGTTTTTGCAGCAGGTGATGTACAAGATAAAAATTATCGTCAAGCAGTAACTGCAGCAGGTAGTGGATGTATGGCTGCTTTAGATGCAGAGCGTTATTTAACTGCAAAAGGGCACTAATCAATACTCAGTATGCGAATTAGTTTAAACAATTTGGAATTTTTTGGTTTTCATGGTTTATATGAAGGTGAAAAAAAGATGGGCAATCAATTTTTAGTAGCTATTCAAATTGATTTCACACCCAATGTTTCAATTGTTAATGAATTAAGTCAAACTATTGATTACGTTTTGGTGTACAATAAAGTAAAGGAAATAATGAGTACTCCAACTCCATTACTTGAAACACTTGTATGCAAAATTGCAGATCAAATTTTATTAGATCATTCAATTGCAGATAAAGTATTTGTGCAAATAACCAAGCAGAAATTAGCAATACCTAACTTTGTTGGAGATACTTCCGTTTCCATTGAACGAACAAGAAATTAAATTTTCTTTCCCACCCAGCGTTTTGATTTAATATACAAATAGGATGGAATCAATAAACAAATCCAATAAATAATTTCACATAACCATCCAATGGTTATTGGATATTGTAAGTATTCGATAGTTAAATAACAGTAGGCGATATAAATAATAATTGCAAAAAATTCAATCCATAAATTTATTTTAGATTGACCAGTACCCGTTACCGCATTTAGCCAAACCGTTGCAATAGACATTAACAAAAGGGCAAATGACACAACCCTTAAAACAGGAATTCCTTCTTGCATAAATCCTTCACCTTGTCCATAGATGGATAAAAATTGGTGTGCAAATATATTTAGTAATATAAATACGGTAAGCGCAAAACCAAAGCTCCATTTCATAATTTTGATAATTAAAGGAATTACTTTTTCATGCATATTTTGTCCAATAATATTACTCACCATGGTATTGGAGGTAGCAGCAAAAGCCCAGGTAAAGCTTCCAAAAAATCCAAAAATATTACGCATCGAATTAGAAACTGCTAAAGATTGTTCCCCTCTATGTTCAATTAAAATATAAAAGAATTCCCAGCTGATAATACTTATCATATACTGAGCCATGATAGGTGCGGACTGAGAAAGTATTAATTTGATATAATCCCATTTGTAAGAAAAGTGTTTAAAAAGTTCAAATCTAGAGCCAATTTTTTGATAATGAATTACTAAAAAAATAACCAGCAATCCCATTACTTCAGCAATAATGGATGCGTAAGCAGCACCATTTAAACCCATTGCTGTAAAACCAAAATGACCGAAAATTAAACTGTAATCAAAAAAGATATTTACAATTGCTTCTGTTGCGGTTCCAATGATTAAAAAATTACTTTGATTGGTCCCTACAAGTAAGGCATTGCGCATTTGATAAATGAACAAAAATGGGATTCCCCAAATTCTTATTTTCAAAAAATCAATAACGGTTGCTGTAATATGAGGATCACGTAAAACTGATTTAAATAAGCTAGGTGCAAAAAAATAAGTAAAGGAAATACTAATTGCAGAAAGAAAAAGAGAGATAATAACACCTTGTGAAAAAAGAATACCAATTTCGTCAATTCTATTTTCACCAGCCCTTCTTGAAATTAAGGCCTGAAGTCCATTATTTAGTCCCTGACACATGACCCCGAAAATCAAATAATATACACCAGTGACACCTGCTATGGCAAGGGCCTTGCTACTTAAAGCACCTAAAAATATATTATTGATGACAAAATTAACCTGAGGCACTAAAATGGCCAATGCAATTGGAAGCGAAATGGATAAAATTTGCTTACTTGACACATTCACTTGTAAGGAAGGGGAGGTGCTTATTTCACTCATATTTTGCAAATCTACAATTAGTTTTAGCAAAGAACTGACTCTTTTTTAATATCATTGCATAAGATTTCAACTATGGCAAAAAAGAATATCGGCATTTATTCCAATTTAGAAAGTACTTCCAATAATAAAGTGGAGGATTTATATCTTATTGTGGATAATAACAACATCGTTTTTTCTGTGAAACATAAAAAAACAAATGAATTTGTCGCCTTTGAACATTTTGCTAATAATCAAGACAATACAGGGTGGCATCAGTTAGTTGCCTACTTACAAAATAATTCAAAATTGATTCATGGTATTTATGGAAATGTTTTCTTTGTATGGAACAGTACAAGGTTCATTTTAACCAATAAATTACAAAAAGAAGATACCCTTATTTATTTGGATGAGTTAAATATGGTACATGGAAAATCAAGAGAAGAGGAATTGTATTTGACTCCATTTAATGATCAATTAATAATTGCATTTACAGTTCCAGATGCATTAAGTACTTTGTTATCAAGATCATTTCCAACAGGTAAATGGCATCATTATGCAGAGTATGTACTTGCAAAAAATGCTGATAATGAAGCATTGGTTTATTTGTTTGATAATAATTATTGTTTGCGCGTTGTGAAAGATAGTAAAACTCAATTGATTAAATATTTCCCAATTGAAGGAGTGGATCAAAACTGCTTTCAACTTTTAAATGCATGTTCAAATGCACATTTGGATACAAATTTATCTACATTAAAAGTGTGGGGGTATAATGCCATTCAACATGAATTTATTAATAAAATTGCTCCATATTTTCTTGCTGGAGAAATTGTTGAACCTCCCAATACAGGAATAGGAACTTCGTTAAATACTAGTTATCCTCAAAACATTTATTCTACTTATTTTATATTTTAATGAGAATCATATCAGGAAAATTTGGAGGTCGTAAAATTAATCCTCCTCATAATATGCCTTATACCAGGCCCACTACTGATATAGCAAAGGAAGGTTTGTTTAATATTCTACATAATCGTGTACAAATTGAAGGTGCAAAAACACTTGACCTATTTGGTGGTACTGGATGTATAAGTTATGAATTGGCCTCAAGAGGCGCAGCCGAATTAACGATTGTTGAGAAAGATAGTCAAATGGCCGATTTTATAAAAAAGAATATAGACATGCTTAAAATTGAGCACACTCAATTATTGCGTATGGATGTATTTCAGTTTATAAACTCATGTACCAATCAGTATGATATTATTTTTGCAGGCCCGCCTTATGCATTAAATACCATTGATGATTTACCAAGAATTATTGTTGAAAGAAAATTAATTAGTCCCGAAGGTTATTTTATTCTTGAGCATACCCCCCGAAATAATTATAAAGATTTTGAAGGGTATAGTTTTGAGCGCAATTACGGTACCACTATTTTTAGTTTTTTCGAATAACTTTGCTATATGCTTAAATCTGAATTACGAAAAACATATTTAGCAAAAAGGAAAGCTTTAACCCAGCCTGAATGTATTAAATTGGATGATTTAATATTAATTCAATTACAGAAAATGGATTGGAGTAATGTATATTGTATTGGTAGTTTTTATCCAATGGAAGCACATAACGAACCTAATTCTTTATTACTAACTCGCTATTTGAAAGCAGTCATTCCGAATTTGTCAATTGCTTACCCAAAAATAGAGGCTTCAGAAAATAACATGGAATTTTATGAAGAAACCGAGGGTGTAATTGAAAATAAATGGGGGATTCAGGAGCCAGTTCCTTTAAGCAAAGTATTGCCTGAACAAATGGACATCATTTTAGTACCCATGTTGGTTTTTGATCAGGAAGGTAATAGAGTTGGATTTGGTAAAGGCTATTATGATAGGTATTTTTCAAAATATGACTATGATAACCCGAGGGTAGGCATTTCGTACTTTGAACCTATTCCAAAAATTGAAGATACCGATCAATTTGATGTACCTTTAACACATTGCATTACGCCATGGAATCGATATGAATTTTAACAATATTTTTTTAAAATCTTTTAGGGTATTACTACTCCCATTTGCGATCATTTATGGTTGGATTATCTCCATTAGAAATTGGATGTATAATAAACAAATTTTAAAATCTGTTCAATTCCAATTTCCCATTATTTGTGTTGGGAATCTTTCTTTAGGAGGCACTGGTAAATCACCCATGGTGGAGCATTTACTATCTTTAACATCAGACAAATATAAAATGGCCACACTTAGTCGTGGTTATAAAAGAAGAACAAAAGGGTATGCTTTAGCGGACAATAATACTACCGCTTTGGAAATAGGGGATGAGCCTATGCAATTTCATATTAAACATCCAAATGTTTCAGTAGCTGTTTGTGAAAGAAGAATTGAAGCAATTCCACAATTAATTCAAGATATACCCAATTTACAAGGTATAATTTTAGATGATGCTTTTCAACATCGTGAAATACTAGCAGGTTTCAATATTCTATTAACTGATTACAATAACTTGTATTGCGATGATATTTCATTTCCTACAGGCGATTTAAGAGATGAAAGAAAGTCAGCTAAAAGAGCAGATATTATTGTAGTGACTAAATGCCCACATGATTTGTCAGTTAAAGAAAGAGATGAAATCATTGAAAAATTATATCCTGCTCAACATCAAAGTATATTCTTTACATGTATTGCATATGAAACCCCATATCACATTTATAACCCAAATGACGAATGGGTACTTACCATTAATGATGAAGTGTTACTGGTTTGTGGAATTGCCAATCCATTACCACTGAAAGAATATTTACATGAACATACACATACTTATTATCAATTAAGTTATAGTGATCATCATATATTTTCAATTGATGACTTAAATGAAATAAAAGAAAAATTTGAACAAATTAATACGAAACGAAAACTAATTTTAACAACCGAAAAAGATGCTGTTAGATTGGTAAAATATACCGAGGAATTAAATCAAATCCCTTTGTATGTATTGCCTATCAAGCCCCACTTCTTATTTAATACCGAACTGGAATTCAATAGGCTGGTTATAGATTATCTTGATCAACATTACAATACAGAAAATGGGAACTAAAAAAAATACAAATAATAAATTGAATAAGAAGAAGTCTACAAAAAAGCCCCATAAAACTACTAAGCAAACCAATTTAGTTACAACTTACAGAGGAGTACTAGATATTGCAAAGTCAGGAATGGGTTTTGTAATGGTGCCTAATATGGAAAACGACATTCTTGTTTTTCCGACCGATTTTAATACTGCATTAAAGGGGGATGAAGTTGCTGTTAAAATTACTAAAATAAGACAGGGGTCAGGAAAGAAAGAAGGTAAGGTTTTAGAAGTATTAAAAAGAAAACAGGTTTCATTTGCAGGTACGATGCAGGTGATGGAAAAAACTGCTTTCTTTATTCCCAATACAATTTATCCCATGCCTGACATTTATGTGCCTTTGAATAAATTAAAAGGGGCAAAGGATAAGGATAAAGTAATTGTTCAACTTACTAAATGGGAGAATGCAAATCGTAAGCCAGAAGGAGAAGTGGTTAATGTATTTACACCAGAACAAGAGAATGATTTAGCAATGAAGTCCATTGTTGCTGAAGCAGGATTTACATTAGAATTTAGCGAAGAAACATTGGCTTTTGCAAGATCATTAAGTGATAAAATAACAGAGCAAGAAATTGCCAAGCGTAAAGATTATCGAAAGGTATTGACTTTCACTATTGACCCTGTGGATGCAAAAGATTTTGATGATGCCATATCTTGGCAAAGGTTGGAGAATGGTCATATTGAAATTGGGGTACATATTGCAGATGTAAGTCATTATGTTCAACCAGATACAGCCATTGATAAAGAAGCTTATGAAAGAGCAACTTCAGTTTATTTACCAGATCGTGTATATCCAATGTTGCCTGAAAGAATTTCTAATGAATTATGTTCATTAAGGCCTCATGAAGAAAAATTAACCTTCTCAGCTACATTTGAAATTAATGAACAAGGGAAAGTGGTTAATAATTGGTATGGTAAAACAATTATCTATTCTGACCGAAGATTTACCTATGAACAAGTACAAGAAATTATTGAAACTAAAGTAGGGGACCATAGTGCTGAAATATTGTGGCTACTTGATTATACTCAAAAACTTAGAAAATCAAGATTCGATAACGGCGCCATTAATTTCTCTTCTCAGGAAGTAAGGTTTACATTGGATGAAAAAGGAAAGCCAATTGGAATTACCGTAAAAGAAAGTAAAGAATCTCATCAGTTAATTGAAGAGCTCATGTTAAAAGCCAATCAATTAGTTGCTGAAAAAATGGGGCAGGTTAAAATAAAAAAAGAACCCATTCCATTCCCTTATCGTGTCCATGATCAACCGAACGAGGATAAATTAGCGCCTTTTGTTGCTTTTGCTAAATCGCATGGATATCCCTTTGATTTAAGTAGTCCTGATCAAATTGCGCATAGTTTTAATGCATTAATGTTATCGGCACATGGTAAGCCAGAGCAACATGTTTTAGAACAATTAGGTATCCGTACCATGGCTAAGGCGGTATACACTACCAACAATATTGGTCATTATGGTTTAGGATTTGAACATTATTGTCATTTTACTTCACCAATTCGTAGGTATCCCGATGTTTTAGTGCATAGAGTTGTCCAATCTGTTATATTGGGTAACCCAATGAATGATAGTACCATGGAGGAAAAATGTGTTCATTGTAGTGAGCGTGAACGTGCAGCAATGGAGGCCGAAAGAGCATCTAATAAATACAAACAAGTAGAATTTATGAGCCAATTTCTTGGACATACTTTTGAGGGTGTGATAAGTGGAGTTTCAACATTTGGATTTTGGGTAGAGACGGTTGCTCATAAATGTGAGGGACTCGTGAGCATTACTACCTTGTCCAAAATAGATGATTTTAGACTGATAGAATCCAGTTATTCCTTGGTGGGTTTAAGATCTGGTCGCAAGTTTAGTATGGGAGATAAAATCATGGTAAAAGTTGTAGCCGCTAATTTAGATAAACGTCAACTGGACTTTGAGTGGGAGCCAAATAAATAAAACTTCATAAAAGAAAACAGTTTATAGCTCAATTTCTTCAAAAACAATACCTTCATTTGCTAGATTTTTAAGGATAGGTTCATAAATGATAGGATGCGTTGGAATGTACAACCCTGTTAAGTTTATTTCCCCTTTTAAATAGGCGCAAACACTCATGGCTAAAGGCAATCCAACCGTTTTAGCCATCGCTGTATTTCTTGAATTATTTCCTTTAATGACCATGCTACTAATTAATTTGTGTTCCTTATTATGGAGTGTATAATTCATTTCATGCACCATAACTACCATATCTTTATCCTCATCGGTTAATTTCCATTTTGTTTCTAAAATCCACTGTAAAATAGATGCATTAGTGTTTAAAGAAATTGGAATAATTGTATCCGCCGTAAAATCAAGAAAATCAAATTGTTTTTTTAATATAGAGTCAAATAATAATTCATTGTAAAAAGTTTGTAATTGATTCTGCAAAATATGATTGTCAAACCAAGACTTTATAGTATCAGTTTCTTTCCTTTGAATGATGGTTTCATCGGTTAATCCTATTTGAATAATGGTATGCCATCCACTACAGAATTCAGTTGGCCTTAAAGTAGTTCTTTCAAAATTTTGTATTCCTTGTAACTGATAAGTTTCAATATAGGACAATGAATTTCTATTGGGGTAATATGATAATACACCAAAATTTGGAATCATTACTTGGGAAGTATTTTTAAATAAATTCTGATATTTGATTTCTTTTGTTATGCCATTTTCAAGAAAAATGGCTCCTCCTTTTCCTGCTAAAATGATATTACGCGGGTTCCAACTTATTTTATAATGCCAGGGATTATCATCACTTTCTGGTGCAATTAATCCTCCACAATGGGACTTAAAATGGGTAATTTTTCCACCCTTATTTTGTATTCGGTGGATCAATTCCATTGCACTCATATGATCAATGCCTGGATCTAATCCCATTTCACATAAGAAAAGCAATTTTTTAGCTTCAATTTCTGGCGCTAATGCTTTTAAATGATCATCAACATAGGAAGCAGTGAATAATGGCTTAAAAAGGGCTAAACAATCCTTTGCAACTAGGAAATGGAGGGTAGCAGGTAGCATAGAAATAACCACATCCACCTCTTTGATATGTTTTTCTCTTAAATCTTTGTCTTGTATGTCAAACCCAATGGGATGGCCATTTTTAGCATTTTTCCACTTATTTTTTGCCAATAATTCATCTCCATCTGCCAATATAATATACCAATTATTTTCTACTGCTTTTTGTTGTAAATATTGTACCAAAATTGTGGCAGATTTACCAGCTCCTAATATTAAAATTCTTGTCTTCATAATGGATGAATTTTGGCTTGAAAAAGCTTCCATTTAAAGTTAGGTTTTATTACCCACAAATGGCTATAAATTGTGGATAAATGGGTGTTAAATTTAGTGTCTAAAAAACCAAAAAAAGGGGGGTAAAAGTTATCTTCGTAATCAGTCTGTTTTTGCAATTTTTGCATTAAAATTTTGACGAAAAGAAAGTAACATTTATGGAAGAGAATTTGAATGAAAATTTAGGTCCTGAACAAACCCAGGATAATGATCGTGTGATTAGGGTTAACATTGAAGAGCAAATGAAAACATCCTACATTGACTATTCAATGTCGGTAATTGTTGGGCGTGCTCTTCCTGATGTAAGAGATGGTTTCAAACCTGTACATCGTCGTGTTTTATTTGCGATGCATGAGTTGGGAAACAATAGCAACAAGCCTTACAAAAAATCTGCCCGTATTGTTGGAGAAGTTATGGGTAAGTTTCACCCACACGGAGATACTGCCATTTATGATACATTGGTGCGTATGGCTCAGGAGTGGACAATGCGATATAAATTAGTAGATGGACAAGGTAACTTTGGTAACCAAGATGGTGATCCTCCAGCAGCAATGCGTTATACTGAAGCACGTTTAATGCGAATTTCTGAAGCTATGTTGGATGATTTAGAAAAAGATACAGTCGATTTCCAATTCAACTTTGATGATAGTTTACAAGAGCCAAGTGTTTTACCTACGCGAATTCCTCAACTATTGGTAAATGGATCTTCAGGTATTGCGGTTGGGATGGCTACCAATATGCTACCTCACAATTTGAGTGAAGTAGTTGATGGTTGTATCGCTTACATTGAAAATAGAGATATTACTATTGAAGAATTAATCAATTATGTAAAAGCACCTGATTTCCCTACAGGCGGTGTTATTTATGGAATGGAAGGGGTGAAGCAGGGTTTAATGACGGGTCGTGGTCGTGTGGTATTGCGCGGTAAATGCAATGTTGAAACTAAAGCGAATGGTCGTGAAATGATTGTGATTAACGAAATTCCATACCAAGTTAATCGTGATAATTTAACAGATAGAATTGGTCAATTGGTAGTGGATAAAACCATTGAAGGAATTTCACATGTGAACAATGAAAGTAACAAACGTGAAGGTACGCGTATTGTTATTGAATTAAAGAAAGATGCAGTAGCGCAGGTAATTATTAATCAACTTTATAAATTCACAGAGCTTCAAACAAGCTACGGTATCAATAATGTTGCATTGACAAAAGGTCGTCCAAAAATCATGAACTTAAAGGATTTAATTTCTGAGTTCATTGAGTTTAGAATGGAAGTGGTTATTCGTCGTGCGAAATTTGAATTAAGAAAAGCCGAAGAGCGTGCACATATTTTAGAAGGATATTTAATTGCTTTAGATCATTTAGATGAAGTGATTCGTTTAATTAGAAATTCTGCAAATCCAGAAGCTGCAAAAGAAGCTTTAATTACAGCAGGATGGGGCATTTCAGAGATTCAAGCGAAAGCAATATTGGAATTAAGATTGCAACGTTTAACTGGAATGGAGCGTGAAAAAATTAAAGAAGAATTTGATCAATTAATGAAGTTGATTGCTTCCTTAAAAGAATTATTAGGAAGTGAACATTTGCGTTTTGAATTAATCAAAACCGAACTAATAGAAGTAAAAGAAAAATTTGGTGATGAGCGTAAAACAGAGATCCAATATTTAGCAGATGAAATGCGCATTGAAGATTTAATTGAAGAAGAAGATGTGGTGATTACCATTTCTCATTTAGGTTATATCAAGCGTACTTCTGTTTCTGAATATCGTCAACAAAAACGTGGCGGCCGCGGTGCAATTGGCTCTAAGACAAGAGAGGAAGATTATGTAGAGCATTTATTTATTGCTTCTACGCATGATACTATGTTGTTCTTTACTGAAAAAGGGCGTTGTTTCTGGATGCGTGTTTATGAAATTCCAGAAGGAGAAAAAACAAGTAAGGGTAGAGCTATCCAAAACTTAATTCAATTGCCTCCAGATGATAAAGTAAAAGCAATTATCGAAGTGCGTAAGTTGGATGACAAAGAATATGTAAACAATCACTACATTATCTTATGTACTAAAAAAGGTATCATTAAGAAAACTTGTTTGGAAGAATTTAGTCGTCCAAGAGTTTCTGGTGTGAATGCCATTACCATTAACGAAGGAGATGAATTATTAGCCGCTCGTTTAACAGATGGTAATAATGAAGTCATGATGGCAATTAAGTCGGGTAGAGCGATTCGTTTCCCTGAAGAGAAAGTAAGACCAACTGGCCGAGGTGCCATTGGTGTTGCAGGTATCGAAGTGGACGATGAAACAGACGAAGTTGTTGGATTGGTTTGCGTTAGCCGCGAAGATAAAGACCGTACTATTTTAGTAGTAAGTCAACAAGGTTTTGGTAAGCGTACACCAATTGATGAATACCGTATCACCAATCGTGGTGGTAAAGGAGTTAAAACAATTAATGTTACTGAAAAAACAGGAAGCTTGGTTGGTTTAATGGATGTATTAGAATCAGAC
>CAIQQR010000007.1 GCA_903874055.1 uncultured Bacteroidota bacterium
GAATTATACATGATTATATGGGTATAGATTTTGTACTTGTTTGGGAAATTAGAAATGACTATTTGCCAATATTAATTGCCGAGCTAGAAAAAATTAAATAACCCTTCTAGAAACTGCCTTCGCTAAATTATTATCTCCCGCTACATTTTCAATAATCACTACTCCAGGTTTTTTTCCTGTTTCAAAACTACCTAAGGTTTTATCCATTTGTAACGCGCGCGCGCCGTTGATGGTGGCCCATCCTAGCATTTCATCTAATGGAATTTGTGGGTTGTGTTTTTGAATGGTTTTTAATTCATCCAAAATATTCAAACTCCAGTTGCTTGCATAGCTATCGGTTCCTACAATAATATTAGCACCATTGGTTCTTAGCAACTCAATGGGTGGCATGGTTTGTTCAATGTATTGATTGGCATTAGGACACAAGCACCAAAACGTATTGGGCATTTGTTTTTTCACTGCAGCGATATCATCGGCATTGGTAAAACTATTGTGTACTAAAATACTTGTAGCAGCATTTTTAAATATCGGCAACACCGATTGTAAGGAACTTAATCCTGTTGCTTCAAAAAAATCTAAACTCACTTTTGTTCTTTCATACATTCCTAAAAACGAACCCGTCTTGGTTTTAAAAAAATCATTCTCGTCAGGAGTTTCCTGATTGTGCATGCTAATAGTATGTGATCCAAAATGAGTGGCTAATAATTTCCATAAATTATTGGTAACCGAATAAGGCGCATGTGGCACAAGGGATGCACGAATGCATTTATCTTGAAATGCTTTTTGGTTCTCAATGCCCGCAATTATTTTATCATGCGCGCGCGTAGGATCTAAATCATATAATTCTACAAACGTATAATAGGCTAAATTGTATTTTGATTTTTGTGCAAGGGTATCTAATGTGTTGCTAATATCGCCTACCGCCACAATACCGTTTGATAACATCTCTGCTTCTGCTTTTTCAATAGCTTCTTCAATTACATGCTCCTCCACTTTTCTTAAAGACACAATTTGTTTTACAAATTCCTGCAAACCTGTATGCGCAGGAATCATATCCTTCATATGTGATAATTCTAAATGACAATGTGCATTTACAAAACCAGGGGTAAGGATTCCTTCAAAACTTTGTACGTCGTCACCGGCATCTTCAATTCCAACAATTCCTTCCACGGTTCCATCCTTGGAGGTAATTAAAACCAATTGGTCTTCTAACAATTCGGTGCCAGTAAAAAGCTGGGTTGCTTGAAATTTTTGATACATATATATAAGTAATGGGTAAAATTAAGGGTAATTACTCAATTCCTAACTCATTGATTTTCAGCATATATTTAGTATCACAAATATAATTATACAAAATTATTATTGATTATCAATTAGTTACAAGGGGACAATAAAAAATAGATACTAAAAAGGGCTAAAACCACAAAAACCCGTCGTAACTTTGCCCTCCCTTCAAAAGAGGGAATTATTAATGGCTGGCGGGATAGCGCGGCCTCATTTAAACAAAGAATTATGAGTAAACTACATTTCACCACGAAGCACGCCAACGCGGCTACCGTAAAACATGGCTGGTACATTGTTGACGGTACTAATCAAACCGTAGGACGTATTGCTTCAAAAATTGCATCTGTTCTACGTGGTAAGAACAAAGCTTATTACACTCCTCACGTTGATTGTGGAGATTATGTAATCATCATTAACGCAGAAAAAGTACAATTGACTGGAAACAAATTCCACGATAAGCAATACTTAAACTACTCTGGTTACCCAGGTGGTAAGAAAGAAGAAGCTGCTGAAGATTTAATCAAGCGTCGTCCAGAAGTAATTATGGAAAGAGCGGTTAAAGGTATGTTACCTAAAAATCGTTTAGGTCGTAAGATGATCAAAAAATTGTTTGTTTATGCTGGTGACAAACACCCTCATACTGCACAACAACCTAAAGAATTTAAATTTTAATTAATTCCAAATCTATATAAATGGAAAAGCAAACAAATGCAGTAGGTCGTCGTAAGGAAGCCGTAACACGTGTCTTCGTTAGCAAGGGTACTGGAAAAATTACCGTTAACGATAAAGATTACAAAGCGTACTTTCCTTTAGTATACTTACAAAATCAAGTAGAAGCTCCTTTAAAAGCTGCTGGTGTTGAAGGTAAATACGATATCGTAATTAACGCAACAGGTGGTGGTATGAAAGGACAAGCAGAAGCAGCCAAATTAGGTATTGCTCGTGTATTAGTTGAATTGAATCCTGAAGTTCGTCCAACATTAAAAGCTGCTGGACAATTAAAGCGTGATCCAAGAAGTGTTGAACGTAAGAAGTTCGGTCACAAGAAGGCACGTAGAAGCTTCCAATTTAGCAAGCGTTAATCGATACAAATTTTTAATTCATTATTACAACTTATACAAATGGAAAATAATACTTCACTTCAACAGCAACTTTTGGAAGCTGGCGTACACTTTGGTCACCTTAAAAAGAAGTGGAATCCAAAGATGTTACCTTATATCTTCGCTGAGAAGAAAGGGATTCACATCATCGATTTAAACAAGACTGTAGATCATTTACAAGAGACAGCTGCTGCTTTAAAGCAAATTGCTAAGAGCGGTAAAAAGATCATGTTTGTTGCTACTAAAAAACAAGCAAAAGAAATTGTAAGTGAGTGTGCAAAGAAAGTAAACATGCCTTATGCAACTGAGCGTTGGTTAGGTGGTATGTTGACTAACTTTAATACTGTTCGTAAGAGCGTTAAAAAAATGCAAAGCATTGACAAAATGTTGAACGACGGTAGTGCAGACAGCCTTACTAAAAAAGAGCGTTTAACATTAGCACGTGATAAAGATAAAATGGAAAAAGTATTAGGTGGTATTGCTCAATTGGGCCGTTTACCAGCAGCTTTATTCTTAGTAGATATCGGTCACGAGCATATCGCATTAGCAGAAGCGAAGCGTTTAGGTATCCAAACTTTTGGTATGGTAGATACTAACTGTGATCCTAATAAAGTAGACTTCTCTATCCCTGCAAATGATGATGCTACAAAATCAATTGCAATTATCACTAACTATATCACTGCAGCAATCGCTGAAGGTTTGGCTGAGCGTCAAGCTTCTAAGGATGATGAAACAGAGGTAGAAGAAGGTAATAACGAAAACGAAGCGAAAGCAAAGCGTATGGAAGCCGAAGCAAATGCTGAAGGTGGAAGAGCTAAGCGTGGCGCTGGTGCAGGAACTTCTGCTCCAGGTGCTCCTAAGCGTCGTACTACTACAGGATCTCGTGGTCCAGTAAGAAAATAATTAAATATCCCAATTGGGTTGTTGGTCTCTATGTAAATAGATACTAATGACCCAATTGTATTTATTTAACTACGACTATATTAACTAAACATTAATTAGACAATTTTAAAAATAATTTTATGAGCGCTATAACAGCCCAAGATATTAATAAGTTACGTCAAGCAACAGGTGCCGGAATGATGGATTGCCGTAAAGCATTGACTGAAACAAATGGTGATTTTGAAGGAGCCATTGATTGGTTACGTAAACAAGGTCAAAAAGTGGCCGCTAAACGTAGTGATCGTGAAGCAAAAGAAGGTGTGATTATTGCAAAAACATCTGCTGATAATAAAGCTGGATTTGTAGTTTGTATTGCATGTGAAACTGATTTCGTTTCTAAAAATGCAGAGTTTGTTGCATTCGCTCAAAGCATTGCTGATGCTGCAGTTGCAAACAATGTTACGAGCGCCGAAGCATTAAACGCAGTATCAATTAACGGTACTACAGTTGCAGATATGATCAATGATAAATTAGCTGCTATTGGAGAGAAAATCTCAGTAGCTAAATTTGAAAGAATTGATGCTCCTTATGTAGCTTCATACATACACGGTGCTAACCGTATGGGTGTGTTGGTTGCATTAACTGCAGAAGCTGCTGAATTAGGTAAAGACTTAGCAATGCAAATTGCTGCGATGAACCCAGTTGCTGTGGATGCTGATTCAGTTCCTGCTGAAACAGTTGCACGTGAAAGAGCCATCATCATTGATACTATGAAAGAAGATCCTAAGATGGCAGGTAAGCCAGAAGAAATGATTGCTAAAATTGCCGAAGGTAAAATTGCAGCTTTCTTTAAGGAGCAAACTTTATTAGCTCAGTCTTTTGTTAAAGACGGTTCTAAAACAGTTGGCGAGCACGTTAAGAGTGTAGGTGACATTAAAGTAACCGAGTTTAAGCGTGTGGCTTTAGGTTAAGAATTAAACCTTCAAATAATACATACCAAAAGGGGGCCTCCAAAAGGTCCCCTTTTTATTTAGCTTAAATTAAGGACTGCCGTCCATATAAATCCAACAAAACCTTATTCAAAATTTGTATCTTGCAAGTATAAATCAAACCGAATATGCAGCCCAAATACAAACGCGTTTTACTTAAATTATCTGGTGAAGCCTTATTAGGAAATGAGCGCACAGGGGATCCATTTAATCCTAAAATTATTGAGCAATATGCCAATGAAATTAAAGAAGTAGTAGCGTTGGGTGTGCAAGTTGCCATTGTGATTGGCGGTGGAAATATTTATCGAGGTATGAACGAGGCCGATAGTGGAATAGAAAGAGCACATGGTGACTATATGGGTATGTTGGCAACCGTTATTAACGCGATGGCCATTCAGGCGATGTTAGAAAAAATTGGCGTGTATACGCGTTTACAATCTGCTATTAATATGGAACAAGTTGCTGAGCCATATATCAGAAGGAAAGCATTAAGACATTTAGAAAAAGGACGTGTGGTAATATTTGGTGCTGGTACGGGTAATCCTTATTTCACAACAGATACTGCAGGTTCATTAAGGGCAATTGAAATGAAAGCGGATGTAATTTTAAAAGGCACGAGAGTAGATGGCGTGTATGATGCTGATCCAGAAAAAAATCCCAATGCTAAAAAATTTGAAACCATTTCATTCCAAGAGTGTATTTCTAAAAACCTGAAAGTAATGGATATGACTGCCTTCACTTTATGTATGGAAAACAAACTTCCAATTATCGTTTTTGATATGAACCAACCCGGCAATTTAATGAAATTGGTGAAAGGTGATGCAGTAGGTACATTAGTTGGATAAATTAAAAAAAGAGTATGCAAAAAATATTTTCTTCTTTATTGGTAATCGTATTGTTGGTGCAAGGAATAAATGCGCAAGCACAACAAAAGTTGACATTGAATGAAGCGATCCAAACCGCTTTAAAAAATAATTTAAGTATCCAACTAGCAAAAGATAGTTTAGCAATTTCTAAACTTTTCAATGATTATGGATATGCTGGTGGCTTGCCCTCCATTACTACAACAGTTAATGAAAATAAAACAAGTAGTTCTATTCAACAGCTTTATACCGATCCAACTAGAAATACTATAAAAACAGGAGTTGCTGGAACAACTGTAAATGGAAGTTTAGCGGCATCGGTAGTATTGTTTAACGGATATCATATTGTTGCAACAAAAGATAGATTAAATGCTTTAGAAAAACAGGATCAAGTACAATTACAATCTAGAATCAACAATGTTGTTTCTGCGGTAATGCAACAGTATTATAATATTATTCATCAACAAGATTTTTTAAAAACAATACAGCTTTCTATTGAAGCTTCAAAGGAGCGGGTAAATATTGTTAATATGAAAGCAGCAGTAGGTGTTGCTAACAATACAGATTTATTTCAATCTAGTTTAGATTTAAATGCTTTGCAACAAGGCGCATTAAATCAACAATTAATAATAGATCAAGCAAAGGCCGATTTATTAAATTATTTAACCTTACCAACAAGCACACAGTATGTATTAGTTGATACAATTAAGGTAGACCCAACAATAAAATTAGCTTCTATAGAATCTAGTTTAAAAAATAATCCTGATTTATTATCAGCAAATCAAACAATAGCTATCAATCAGTATTTAGAAAAAGAAGTTAGAGCTTCTATGATTCCAACATTAAGAGCAACAACAGGATATACTTATAGTAGCAATAAGTCAGATGCGGGATTTAGTTTGTTAAGTGAAACTTACGGACCTTATGTTGGTGTAAATTTAAGTATCCCATTATACGCTGGAGGCATTAATAAGAAAAATTATAAAGCAGCAAAAATTGGTACTGATATTGCAAAAACACAATATACAAGTCTTGAATATTCATTAAATACAGCTGCATATAAAACCTATATTAGTTATTTGAATAGTATACAACAAAGTTCAACCGAGCAATCTAACTATGCAATGGCTAAGGAACTTTTAGAATTAGTTATGAGTAAATTTAAAATAGGTCAAGCAACTATAGTTGATGTAAAGCAAGCACAACAAAGTTTTGAAACAGCCGGTTTTAGATTAACAAGCTTAACTTTTGCAGCAAAATCGGCAGAGGTAGAATTAAAGCGGTTGTCAAACCAATTAACATTCTAACAATTGAGTTTATAAATGCAATCTGTAATTGTTAAGGCACCAGGCAGAATAAATTTAATTGGTGAACATACCGATTACAATAATGGATTTGTATTACCTGCTGCAATTCAACAAGCGGCAATTGTATCTATTTCAAAGCGCACAGACAATCAAATTCATTTAACTGCAGTTGATATTCCGGATGAACTCATCATTGAATCATTCCATAATTTAAGTGTTAGTGAAAAACAATGGGCTAATTATGTAATAGGAGTGGTGGCTCAAATTATTCAAAAGTTTCCATTACCCTCGGGGTTTAATTTAGCAGTTACAAGTGATGTACCCATTGGGGCAGGTGTTTCTAGCTCTGCTGCCATTGAGTGTGCAGTTGCCTTTGGCATTAATGAATTATTTTCTCTGGGCATAGAAAAAATGGAATTGGCATTCATAGCACAAAAAGCAGAACATGAATTTGCAGGTGTACAATGCGGGATCATGGATCAATTTGCAAGTGTATTTGGGAAAAAAGATCATGTTGTTTTATTGGATTGCCTAAATATGAATTACCAATATTTTCCTTTAGTCCTTGAAGGCTATCAAATTGTATTATTTGATACTGGTATCAAACATGCATTGGCAAGTAGTGAATACAATACAAGAAGAAAGGAATGCGAGCAGGGTGTTGCATTGATGCAATTAAAATATTCTAATGTGACAAGCCTAAGAGAAGCCAATATTGAAATGCTCAATGAATGTGTGGATTTACAAAAAGATCCCATCGTTTATAATAGATGTAAGTATGTGATTGAGGAAATAGACCGAACCCAAAAAGCTTGCCTAGATTTACAAGCAAATAATTTGGAATCCTTTGGTCAAAAAATGTATGCTACCCACCAAGGCTTATCAAAACTATACGAGGTAAGTTGTCCTGAATTGGACTTTTTAGTAGCGCATGTTAAAAATAATCCAGCTGTTATTGGCGCAAGAATGATGGGTGGTGGATTTGGTGGCTGCACTATTAATATTTTTCAATCCCAGAAAGCGGCTCAAATTATAAATGACACAAGGGTTGCTTATGAACAAAGTACAGGTAAGGAATTAAAACATTATACAGTGCGCATTGAAGATGGCGCAGGAATTTTATAAACCTAGTTCACTCCATAAAAAAAGCCCCTCGATTGCTCGAAGGGCTTTTTTTATTCAAAATATTACTTGTAATATTTAATACCAAGAATTATTTATAGTCTCGTCTCCATTTGCATTATTATTTGAAACTCTGCGCTTTACATTTCTCTTGTGTAAAAATACAGTTACAAACATCAATGGGATAAAGAGTAAAGTCAATGGTGGTATACCTAGGAAGCTTATCCATTTGCCACCAAAATGACGACGCATTGGGCGCTTTAAACGCTCAGCAATAATATACATACCTGGTAAAATAAATAATGTCATAAAGAATGCAAATGCTAAACCAAATATAATGGTCCAACTTAAAGGCTTCCAAAATGCTGCATTATCTCCACCAAAAAAGATATGTGGGTTTAACTCGCTAAATAAAGTAACGAAATTAATATTAAAGCCTACCGCAATTGGAATAAAACCAAGTATTGCTGCTAGTGCAGTAAGTAATACAGGAATAATTCTTGTTTTACCTGCTTGAATAACTGCTTCTCTCGTTTTCATTCCTCTTGATCTTAACTCATCAGCAAACTCAATTACAAGAATACCGTTTTTCACTACGATACCTGCTAATCCTACAATACCAAGCCCTGTCATTACGCCTGATAATTTCATTCCGAATATTGAAATACCTAAAAATACACCAATGATACTAAATAAAATTTCGGTTAAAATAATTACTGATTTAGATACAGAGTTAAACTGTAATACTAAAGTGAATAAGATTAACATTAAAGCAATAATCAATGCTTTTCCTAAGAAGCTAACAGTTTCTAATTGCTGTTGGTTTTCACCTGTTTGTTGTACTGTTACACCATCCGCAATTCCTTTAAAATTACCAATGTACTGAGCAATCACCACATTCACTGCAGCTGGATTATATCCTTGATTGGTAAGTACATTACTTCTTAATTGAATTTGTCTTTTTTGGTTCTTTCTTTTAACACTTCCCAAAGTATTAGTAGGTTCTACTTTTACAAGAGAGCTAATTGGAATATTTTTAACCATTCCACCAGCAGCCATGTCACGGAAAGAAACACGCATATTCAATAAATCAACCAAATTATTTCTTTGTGTTTCTTCGTTTCTCAATTGAATTTTATATTCGTCTTTACCATCTTTAATTTTGGAAACTTCTTTACCAAATAAAGCGGTACGAATTTCTAATCCAACCTGTGCACTGGAAACACCTTCTATTAATGCACGATTACGATCTATTGTTAAGGTTAATTCTGGATTTTGTAAATCCACATCCATTTTTAATTCTTCAATACCAGGTATTTGTGCAGCGTCTAAATAGTTTTTCAACCCAACTGCAGTTTTAATTAACTTATCAAAGTCATCCCCCTGAATTTCAATATTAACTGGAGGCTCTGTTGGAGGGCCACTTGATTCTTGAGTAACTGTGATTTCGGCACCAGGTACACCTTTCATTTCATTACGAATTGCATCTAAATAAGGCTTTGTTGATTTACCATCACGCTTTTCAAATTCAACAAAATTTACCTGCACACGCCCAAGTTCGGTACGTGTACTTCTATCACCCGTCATTGGATCGCCAGCACCTACTGCCACATTTGAAATGATACTTTCAACCAAAGGATTTTTCTTACCATTGTCTGTTCCTAAAACTTTGCTCACCTTATGTTCTAAAACCTTAGTCACAGAGTCGGTATAGTCCACCTGTGTACCTGTTGGTAATTTTAAATATACATACACTTGATTCGGATCACCTACTGGGAAAAATTCAATTCCTACACGACCACTACCAATATTGATACCTAATAAAACAACAGAGACAATTAATAATACAAATGTTCCTATTAATAATTTAACAGGTCTCCATCCGGTTAATGCTCTTCTTAATATTCTTTCATAAGTATTCATCAATTTAGGAAGTACCGTTTCTTGGAAATGTTCAATAGCTTCTTGAATAAAGTATTTATTAGCAACTACTAAAATCATGAAGAAGATTAATAAGTTACCTAAAAAAGTAGCACCCATTAAATCTAATGCAATACCAGCTGCAATAGGAATCCAAAAGTTTTTCTTTTTAAAGATGGCTGATTTTGGTTCGGCTGACTTTACATCTTCATGATTCATGAAGTCCACTGCAAATACAGGGTTCATGATAAAGGCAACAACCAAAGAAGCTGCTAATGTGAAAATTAACATGGCAGGTAAATACACCATGAATTTTCCAATAATACCAGGCCAAAATAATAATGGGAAAAAAGGAGCTAATGTAGTAATTGTTCCAGCTAATACCGGTACAAATACTTCACCTGCAGCCATTTTTGCAGAGGTGGTAGCAGTTAATTTTCCTTTGCCTTGTACAAAAATACGGTGTGTATTTTCAATCACTACAATTGCATCATCAACTATAATACCTAGTCCAAACAATAGGGCAAATAGTACCATAAAGTTTAAGGTAATATGTGTGCCTACTACTAAGTCTCCAGCTGGTAAAAATACAAATGCAACAAACATACTTAAAGGCACAGAAAGTGCTACAAAGAATGCGTTGGTTACTCCCATAAAAAACATCAACACCACTAAAACCAAAATAAATCCAATCACGATAGAGTTTACTAAATCGGTAAAGGATGATTTAGTTCTTATGCTTTGGTCTCCCGAAATCACTGCTTTGACATCTTTAGGTAAATCTGTTTTTTCAGCTTCTTCAACAATTTTCTTGACAGCATCTGAAGTTTCAATTAAATTTTCTCCACTTCTTTTAATGATATTTAAAGTCAATACATTTTTACCATCTAATCTAGCGAAGCTTTCATTATTCTTAACGGTATCTTTAATGTTAGCAACATCTTTTAAATAGATAGGTGCTCCACTTGTGTTACGAACAATAATATTTGCTATATCGCTTGCAGATTTTAACTGACCCTTTAATTGTAAATTACGCTTCATGTTGCCCACATCCAACAAACCACCAGACAGGTCAAGATTTTCTCTTTGGATGGCTGCAGTGATATCATCAAAAGTAATGCCAGCACTTTGTAAGCGATAGTTATCTACATTAATTTGAAACTCTCTTTCGGGTGCACCCACTAAGTCAACTCTGTTAATTTGAGAAACACTTTCTAATTTATCTTTTAAATCATCTGCATATTTTTTAAGTTGTACTAAATTGTAATTACCACTTAAATTAACATACATAATAGGTTGCTCACTAAAGTTTACCTCAATTACTCTAGGTTGTTGGGTAAGGTCATTTGGTAAATCAGTCTTAGCTTTATCAACCGCATCTTTAACTTTTTGTAGCGCTATATCTGGTTTTACATCCGTACTAAATTCAACAGTGATTGCAGAAAAATCTTGTTGTGAAACTGAATTGAATTTATTTATTTTAACGCCACTGATACTTTTAATTTGTTTCTCAATAGGACGTGTAACTAAGTTTTCAATATCTTTTGGAGAGTTTCCTACATATATAGTTTGAACATACATAGTAGGGATTACAATTTCTGGAAATTGTTCTTTAGGCAAGGTTAGAAATTGGTAAATACCTCCTAAACTAATAAATAGCATTAATAAGTAAATGGATGTTTTATTAGTAATACTCCAAGAGGTAGGACCAAACTCCTTAAACTTCTCTTTTATTTTATGAATTGTCGACATATGGACAGATTGAATTATTTATTTAAGAAATTATTTTTGAGTTGTGGTAATAGATTGACCATCATATAAAGATTGATAACCTTCAGTGATGATATTATCTCCAGCAGCCAGTCCGCTCAATACTTCGATATTATTACCATAAAATTCTCCCAAAGTAATTACTTTTTTACGCGCAATTAATTTTCCATTTTCAGTAGCAGCTACATAAATGAATTTATTTTTATCGTCATTTTGTAATAAGTTTAAAGGAATACTAATGGCATTTGCTTTAGCGTAATCTTTAATTTTAACTTGTGCCAACTGATTTGGTCTAAAGCTTTTGTCGACAGGTAATTTTGTTTCAATAAAAAAGCTTCTGCTTAATGGATCAATAACATTGCCTAATACATTTACTTTAGCTGCTAGATTTTTTTGTGCATCAGGAAAAAATAAGTTTACATCTGTACCCACTTTAACTTTGCCAGCATAGTTTTCTGGAACTTGAGCAGTGATTTTTAAATGTTCAGTATTAACAACTTTAATTTGACCTGGACCTTGAAAAAACTCACCCACTTTCACATTCACTTCTTCAGCTACACCATCTACATCGCTATAAACACTGGTATACGCCAATTGATCTTTAGCCATTCCTAATTGTTCAGTTGCAGCTTTTAATTGACTAGCACTTGCTTCGGCATTTGTTTTAGCAGTCATTAATTGAATTTCGCTACCAATATTTTGTTCCCATAAATTCTTTTGTTTCTCATAAACACTTTTTGCTAAGGCAGCTTGCGCTTTTAGCGTTTCAATATTTTGAGCAACAGCTGCAGCGCTTTGTTTAATTAAGCTATTGTCTAATTGTAAAATAAGTTGACCTTTTTTAACAAGGTCCCCTCTTTTCACATATAGTTGTCTTACTTGACCTCCACCAGCGCGTGGGGTAATATAGGAAACGCTTTCTGATTCAATCTTTCCTTGAAGTTCAATATAATGCGTAAATTCTTGATTTACAACTGGAGTTACTGTTACTAATACTGATTTCACATTATCAGCTCCGCCAATTTCTTTTTCAATGGAAGCAATTTTTGCGTTAATGTCTAATGCTTGTTTTTTTAAATCCGCTAAAGATTTCTTTTTCGCTTCCATTGAATTGCTTCCACCACCACAGGCAACTGCCAACATGATTAAGCTAATTGTAAATAATTTTAAACTATTTTTCATTTGTATATATTTTTGAGTTGTGTTAAGGGGTATTATAATTTTCCAGTTGCTTTTAATAAATCAACCTTAGCAATTAAAGCACTGTACAAAGCATTCATATAATTGTTTTGTGCACTTACTAAGTCGGCTTGTGCAGCTGATATCTCCGTATTGGAACCAGTTCCAGCTTCAAATTTCTTTTTAGTTTGACCATAAACTGTCTCTGCTAATTCCATATTTTTCTTCTGAAACTGAACAGTAGCAACCGAAGACATATAGTTTAATTTAGCCTGTGTAATTTCATTATCAATACTGTTTTTCAATGCATCAATTTGATTTTCAGTTTGCTTTAATTCAATCTTAGTACGCTTTATTCTCGCATCTGTGGCAAAACCATTAAATATTGGTAAACTCACATTTAAACTAATTAAAGATGTTGTAAACCAATTCCCGCCTTCAAAAAAGTCAAACTTGCTTCTTTGTGCATTTTTTGAATAAGAACCACTCATCGCAATTGTTGGAAGATTACTTAATTGGTAACGCTTAATATTGTACTCATTTAATTTTTTAATAGTACCTAAGTATTGAAAATCCTTGCGCACATTGTATTGAAAATTATTCTCTGTTAATACATCATTGTTTAAACTAGTTTCATTTACTACATCTGTAAGTACCAAACTATCTTTAACTGGCATGCCCATTAACATTTTTAATCCCATGTAACCAATGGCTACACTATTATTTGCTTTTAATTTTTCAGTTTCTAAATTGTTTAATTGAACGCTTAATTTATCAACATCTAATTTTTCGGCAAAACCATTTTTGTACATGATTTGTGCATCATGTGCTAAAGATTTTATTCTGTTAATATTTGCATCTAAAATATTTAACTGTGTTTTACTAGCAGATAATTGGTAGTAAATTTTATAGATATTTGCTTTAATTGCTTCTTCGGTTAAAGCTGCATTTTTTCTTTGCATTTCCATTGAAGTGGCTCTTGCTTGTAATGCTATAAATACTTGTCCATCAAATAATAATTGTTGTATGGAAGCACCATAGTTGGCATTGAATTTAGTTCCAAACTGAACAGGAATAAAGGTTCCAGGGGCACCGCCAAAAATTTGACCAGGTAATAATGAGGTAGGAATTTTAGTATAATCCGTACCACTTAAATTGGTAGAAATAGTTGGCAAGGCTGCGCCTGCTATTTCTCTATTGGTTTGATTTTGTACGTCAATAGCTAATAAAGCATTTTTAACTTGCACATTATTTTTGTGTGCAAATTCAACACATTGGTCTAATGAGAATGCGTAAACCGCATTGCTTGAATCTTGGGCTTTTGCCAAGTTTACAAATGCAAACACTAGAAGTAAAAAGAGTAGTTTTTTCATATTTTTTATTGATTGCTAGTTTTGTTTATTCATTATCTGCTTTGGATACAGCATTATTTTTTAATTCCTTGTATTGGGTGAGTAATCTTAATCCTTCCGTAGAAACAATACCATATATGTAGTGTTCCATAATTTGAACATTTACATTTCCCAAATCAAATTTGCTTAAAGGGAAAAATTGAGTGTTAAAAGTGATTAAGCTAGTTTCTATTCTATAAATAGTTAGAATTTCAGGATCAATGTCTTTTCGATAAACCCCTTGTTCAATTCCTTTCAACAAATTAGTCTTCACAACATTGTGCATGAAGTTGTTTTTATGCTCTTGAATTTTTTTAAAAGCTTCTGGAAAATATTTATGTATTTCCATTACGGTTAATGGATTCATTTTTTTGAACATCTCTTGAATGTCTTGAAGTACCATAAACATTTCATGAAGCGCATTGTCGGCAGTTTCTTGCGATCTTTGACACATTAATTTTTGTTCCTCTAATTCAAGTTCCACCACCGCAAGTACCAAGGTTTCTTTATCCTTATAAAACTGATAAATGGTTTTTTTACTAATGCCCAATTGATTGGCTAAGTCGTCCATAGTCACATAACGGACCCCATTGAGAACCATTAATTCCCTGGCTTTAAATAATATACGATTTTCCATAACTTCAATTTGAGGCGCAAAACTACGGAAACTAAATTCGTTTTCAAAGTTTCCATTGTTTTATTTTAATTATTTATGTTGAATGGCAAAAAAGGTGGAAATTTGACCCTTAAACTATTCAAAATGCCTTTTAAAAACGGCCTTTTTTCCCGTCAACGACTATTTTCTGGCTTAGCACAGCTGTTTTTTCAGGGTGTGGTCGTGTTGGCCCCTATTGGAGTAACTATTTGGGTGGTGGTAAGCTTGTTTAATTGGGTAGATAATTTTTTACCCAACGTTTTAAATGCACTTTTCCCAATAAAATTTGCAGCTGTCAATGGACAAATTCCCAAAGTAACAGGACTAGGTTTTGTGTTAGCCATTGCATTGGTATTGATAGTAGGCTGGCTATCTTCTTTATTTTTTGTTGAAAGATTTGTTGCCATTTTTGATAAAATCTTAGAAAAAACACCAGGTGTAAAAATCATTTATTCTTCAGTTAAAGATTTCTTAGAAGCGTTCGCTGGCAATAAGAAAAAATTTGATGAGCCTGTTTTAGTGAACATAGATTCCCCAGATATTTGGAGACTTGGTTTTATAACACAACAATCTACTGCTCATTTTGGAATGACTGAATATGTAACTGTATATGTGCCACATTCTTATGCAATTTCTGGTATTACTTATATTCTTCCATTAGCGAAAATTAAAAAATTACCAAAAGGAATCAGTGCAGCAGAAGCCATGAAATATGTAGTATCTGGAGGTGTTACAACAATGGGTGAAGAGAAAGAAGAAAATGAAGCTAAGGCATCATTTGATGTTGAAGAGAAGTAAATTAAATTTTAGATTTTTCAAAAAATAATGGAACAAATGCAATTGCACAATTTTAATTCCGGTCCTGCCATTTTACCTAAAGAAGTTTTGGATCAAGCAGCAGCGGCGATACATAATTTTAATAACACAGGACTATCTATTTTAGAAATAGGACATCGTACTTCGCATTTTGTAGAAGTAATTGA
>CAIQQR010000008.1 GCA_903874055.1 uncultured Bacteroidota bacterium
CTGCTGCAATATGTGCATACTTGCCATCCCCCTTTACAATAGTTTGATGTGCAATTTTTTTATAGGGGTAGAATCGATTACCATCCACTGCGATAAATTGAGGGCGTTTTTTTAATTGATCCAATGCCATATGCATGCATTTAATAGATGCCTTTAAAATATTGGATGCGTCTATTTCAGCAGCAGTTTGTGATGCAACTGCCCAAGCAATGGCTTGTTCTTTTATGATAGGTTCCAATTCCTGCCTTTGCTTTTCGCTTAATTTTTTACTATCGTTGAGTAAGGGGTGATAAAAATTGGCAGGTAGCATCACTGCCGCAGCAAACACTGGGCCTGCATAACATCCCCGACCGGCCTCGTCACAGCCGGCTTCTAACAATATGTCTTGATAAGCGTTTAATAACACATTGTAAATTTCTTATTTCTTTTTCACAAACCAAAATGATTCTCGCTTTTCCATTCAGGTATTGGCTAGTCAATCTGATTACTTAGTACCTTTGACTTGTATTAATTATGAGGATTATGAGTATGGACATGAATGATTATAAGTCAAAGGCAGTAGCTAATTGGCTTTTATTAGGAGTTGCCATGACGGTGATTCAAATTGCATTAGGTGGAATCACACGCTTAACAGGTAGTGGCCTTTCAATAACAGAATGGGACGTGGTTACTGGAGCACTTCCTCCAATGAGTGAAGCACATTGGCAGGAGTTATTTGCAAAATATAAAACGACTCCTCAATTTCAATTATTGAATTTTGATTTTAATATTTCAAATTTTAAGTTCATATTTTTTTGGGAATGGTTTCACCGTTTATGGGCTCGAACTATTGGTTTAGTTTTTGCCATAGGGTTCATTTATTTTATCGTTAAGAAATATTTTAAGCCTAACATGATTAAACCATTAGTGGTTTTATTTTTATTGGGTGCGTTGCAAGGAGCCATTGGTTGGATCATGGTAGCAAGTGGATTAGAAGGAGATGCTGTTTATGTAAAACCAACACGTTTAGCATTACATTTTATATTTGCATTAGGCTTGCTTTCCTATACTTACTGGTTTGCCTTGTCTCTAAAAGCAAATACGATTCAAAAAAATGCGGTGAGCGAAGCCGGACAAGCTAAATTAATTAAGTCGCGCAAATGGGCTTGGGCTGTGATTATTATTTTATTTTTCCAATTAATTTATGGAGCGTTAATGGCAGGTCATAAGGCTGCGAACGTAGCGAGTACTTGGCCAACCATCAATGGCCAATGGATTCCTATGGGATTAACAGGTAAGGATTCTTTTTTATTGAATGCAGTAAACAATACTATTTGGATTCATTTTGTACATAGAGGGATTGCTTATTTATTGTTAGCCATTATTATTTATTGGGTTTTACAAATGAAACAAATAAAAAGTAATTCATTTTGGGAGAAAGTAAAAAGCCTTCCACTTTTAATTGTTTTAATTCAAGTACTTCTTGGCATTGCAACTATTTTATTTAGTGCGCATATTGTGCCTGGTGTATGGGCTGGTTTTGAGTGGTTTGCCCAATTGCATCAGTTGGTAGGCATGTTATTATTATTGAGCGTTGTGAATATTATATACGCTACTAAGGATATTTAAAAATACATTATGAATAGAGATATTTCAAGCATCAGAAGAGATTATCAATTAGCATCATTAGACGAAGCCTCAAGTGCTGCAAATCCAATGGATCAGTTTGAACGTTGGTGGGAGGAAGCGATTCAAAGTAATATTGATGAAGTAAATGCTTTTGTATTGTCTACCATTAATGAAAAAGGAGCGCCAAGTGCGCGCGTTGTTTTATTAAAGAACTTTACGCCAGAAGGCTTTGTGTTTTTCACTAACTATGAAAGTAATAAAGGAAAAGAAATAGCTGCTAACCCTCTGGTAGCCATTAATTTTTTCTGGAAAGAATTAGAGCGTCAAGTGCGTATCACAGGCACAATTAAAAAAGTAAGTAAAGAAGAGAGTGAACAATATTTTCATTCTCGTCCTATTGGTAGTCAGGTAGGAGCTTGGTCTTCCCCACAAAGTAAAGTAATACCTAATAGAGCATATTTAGAAGGATTGGTTGCAGAGAATTTAGAAAAATACAAAGATGGCAATGTCCCATTGCCTCCACATTGGGGAGGTTATATTGTACATCCTACCAATATTGAATTCTGGCAGGGTAGAAGTTCACGCTTACATGATCGTTTGGAATATAGTTTACAAGAAAATCATAGTTGGACGAAAGTACGCTTAGCACCATAAAAAAAAGAGCCTCTGTTTGGAGGCTCTTTTTTTTATATCATTTAGTGAAGTAGTAAATTAATTTTATTTACTCTTTTAACTATTTGTGCTTTCGAGCAATTACTTTCTTCGCCTCCTCTACAATGTTAACTGCGTCTAATCCATATTTAGTTAACAATTGGTTTGGTGTCCCACTTTCTCCAAATGTATCCTTCGTTCCAATGAATTCCTGAGGCACTGGACAATTTTTAGCAGCCACTTGTGCAACTACATCACCCATTCCACCAATTATATTATGTTCTTCGGCTGTTACTACGCAACCTGTTTTTTGTAAACTCTTAATAATTGCATCTTCATCCAATGGCTTGATGGTATGTAAATTAATTACCTCTACACTTACACCTTGCTCTTCCAATTGTTTAGCAGCTTCAATGGCTTTCCATACTAAGTGACCACAAGCAATGATAGTTACATCATTACCTTCAGCTAATATTTGTGCTTTACCAATTATAAAATCTGAACCATCTTCCTTAGTGAAATTTGGCCATTTTGGACGACCAAAACGTAAGTAAACTGGTCCCTGATAATTAGCAATGGCTTTAGTTGCTGCCTTTGTTTGGTTATAATCACATGGTACAATTACTGTCATGCCTGGCAACATTTTCATTAATCCAATATCTTCTAAAATTTGGTGGGTAGCACCATCTTCTCCTAAAGTTAATCCTGCATGAGATGCACAAATTTTTACATTCTTATCGGAGTAAGCAACTGATTGTCTAATTTGATCATACACACGACCGGTACTAAATCCTGCAAAAGTAGTAGTGTATGGAATTTTACCACCAATGGTTAAACCTGCAGCAATACCAATCATATTTGCTTCGGCAATACCCACTTCAATAAACTGAGTAGGCAGTTCTTTCATCAATGGGCCTAATTTAAAGGAACCAGCTAAGTCGGCAGTCAATACCACAACGTCTTTATTTTCTCTGGCAACTTCAAGAATACCATCTCCAAATCCTGCTCTTGTTTCTTTTTCGTTTAGTACAACGATGTCTTTTGCGTTCATAATGTATAGGTTGTGCTTTACAGCAATCAATTAAATAATTAGTATCAATTAATTTTCAAATGTTGAATAAAAATACGGCGTTTTTGCTTCAAACTCTGCGCTACAAGTATCAACCATCTTGTACACTCTTGTAATGCCTAATGCTTTACGCTTTTCATACACTGCATCATCATTGGTGTTGCCATGTAATAGTTTTGCAATTTGCATATCGCTAAAGCCATGTTTTTTAGCTTCTTTTAATACCTCGGTTGGTAAACTTTCCAATGTATGCTTCATTAATTCTTTTTCAATATCGCAGATGATACGAATTTGGTATAAGAACCAATTGTCAATGCCTGTTGCAGCTGCAATGGAACGCACTGTGGATCCTTGCATTAATGCATCTTTAATACGAAATATACGATCCCATTTTGGAGTTTTAATGTATTCCATTAAATCTTCGTTCTTCATTAAACTTTTTCCATAATATCCTAAACCAATAGATTCATTTTCTAAACTTTGACAAGCTTTTTGAATAGCTTCAGTAAAGCTTCGGCCAATAGCCATTACTTCACCCACGCTCTTCATTTGTAATCCTAAAGTATCATTAGCACCTTTGAATTTATCAAAATTCCATCTTGGTACTTTTACAATTACATAATCCAATGCGGGTTCAAAGTAGGCAGATGTAGTTTGTGTAATTTGATTTTTTAATTCATCTAAATGATATCCAATGGCCAACTTTGCAGCAATTTTTGCAATTGGGTAACCCGTTGCTTTTGATGCTAATGCGGAAGAGCGAGATACACGTGGATTAATTTCCACTGCAATTAATTCTTCGGTGGCCGGATTCAATGCAAACTGAACATTACAACCTCCTGAAAAGTTGCCTAAGCTACGCATCATTAACATTGCTTTATTACGCATTTCTTGAAACGCAGTATCACTCAATGTCATAGCAGGGGCTACAGTAATGGAATCACCAGTATGAACACCCATTGGATCCAAGTTTTCAACAGTACAAATAATTACTACGTTGTCTGCTTGGTCTCTTAATAATTCTAATTCATATTCTTTCCATCCCAACACGGCTTTCTCCACCAACACTTCATGCATAGGGGAAGCTTTTAATCCTTTTTCTAAGGCAGCGTCTAATTCGCTTGCATCATGTACAAATCCACCTCCTGTTCCACCTAGTGTAAATGAAGGACGAATAACTAATGGGAATCCAATTTTTTGTGCAATTTCTTTTCCTTCTAAAAAACTATTGGCTACTTGGCTTGGCGCTACTGCCATTCCAATCTTCACCATTAATTGTCTAAACTTTTCTCTATCCTCTGCAGTATCAATCGCGGCAACATCTACACCAATCATTCTACAATTGTATTGTTTCCACAATCCAATTTCATCAGCCTCTTTACACAAGTTCAATGCGGTTTGTCCTCCCATTGTTGGAAGTACTGCATCAATTTGATTTTCTTGTAAAATTTGTTCTAAGCTTTCAATCGTTAATGGCAATAAATAAACTTTATCAGCCATCATTGGGTCGGTCATGATAGTGGCAGGGTTGCTATTTATTAAAATAACTTTTATCCCTTCCTCTCTTAATGAACGAGCGGCTTGTGAACCTGAATAATCAAACTCGCAGGCTTGCCCAATAATAATGGGTCCTGAACCTACAATTAATACGGATTTAATGGATGTGTCTCTAGGCATTTGTACAAAAATATAAATTGCGCAAATCTACCAAAAAATGGGCGCATTTTCCTGCTTTTCAGCCCTAAACATTTTTCTCCTTTTTTAATGCTACCTTCACCGGAACAATAGATATATGGCAGTAATAAAAGAAGGAGCAAAAGCTCCAGCATTTAAAGGGGTGGATCAAAACGGAAAAAACGTGGCTTTGGCCGATTTTAAGGGTCAAAAACTAGTACTTTATTTTTACCCAAAGGACGATACTCCAGGTTGTACAGCACAGGCTTGTAACCTAAAAGATAATTATAAGAAATTGATGAAGAAGGGCTTACAAGTGTTAGGAGTAAGCGTAGATTCAGTGGCTTCCCACCAAAAATTCATCACAAAATATGAATTACCTTTTTCTTTGATCGCAGATGAGGATAAGAAAATCGTAGACAAATATAATTTATGGGGCCAAAAGAAATTTATGGGTAAAACCTATATGGGAACCACTAGGACCACTTTCTTAATTGATGAAGCGGGAATTGTACAACACATTATAGAAAAGCCTGATACTAAAGATCATACCAAGGAAATTTTAGAGATAAGTGGTTGGTAATTAGCCCCTTTCGCAGTCTGTTTATAGAATTAAGTCGTAATTTGGGGTGGTCAATTTATTAACGCCCCTCAATTATGTTTTTAATAAAGCAACTTTATTTTTCTGTTTTTGTTTTTGCGCTCATCACCTTTATTGATTTATTGTGGAAGTTTAAACGACCCATTGTTTTAAAATTGGTTTTATTGCTATTGGTAGCATGTGTTGGATCGGCTTCCTATATTCAAGCACAAGTAGCTGATACCACTAGTTATGTTTTTTTGTTCATTTTATTTAAGGCAATGATTGCAAGTGCCTTTATGCAAATATTTTCAATATTGTATTTTCCAAAGTTAAAACTATGGGTAAATATTAATTCAGCTATTCTTATTTGTTTTACCATTTTCTCTTATTGGTACAGTGTTAACTATGTCCCTAACTATTTAAGTAAGTTAAAGCCTCAAACCATTGTTATAGTTGTGAATGAAGGGTTGGAATTGCCTTTGTTCTTTAAGGTAATCAAACCAATTCTGATTGGTAGCTTCTTCGTTACCTTTATTTATTTTTTGTATAATATCACTATTAAATTCAATATTAGTAATATTTATTTTGACAGAATAAAAAAGTGGACCATCTCTATTTTCTTTTTAATTATTAATTTATTGGTTTTATATCTCCCTTTCCCTTTTTATAAAACATACCCAGCATTAGGACATTATATTACTTTCTATTTATACATATACATGTTATTGCTCATTTTTTATAGGCCCACATTCCTAAATAAATCGGCATTAACTATTGCACTTGGGGAGAGCTTTGCA
>CAIQQR010000009.1 GCA_903874055.1 uncultured Bacteroidota bacterium
AAAAAGAAGTAGTTATTTTTGCCCTCCTAATTGGGGGTCCCGTAGTTCAATGGATAGAATAGGTGTTTCCTAAACACTAGATCCAAGTTCGATTCTTGGCGGGACCACAAAGCCTATCAACGCAAGTTGATGGGCTTTTTTAATGCGAAGCAGCGAAACAAGCTTGCTTGTTTGAGCGGATGAGTATTAAAAAAGCCAAACGAACACGCAGTGTTAGTTTGAAAGGCTTTGGGTTTTTTCAATGCGGTAAGAAGACAGCACGAGCGAAGCGAGGGCTGGCAGACTTGCCGGGACCACAATATTATATCCACCATATATTAAACTAACCCTTTAATTCTATATCTAATTAGTATAATTAATCTAATTCATGAAGGGTCTAAAGATTTTTGCAACAATTTGTATCATCTTACTGATCAATATTATATTGACCGGATTTTTAGAAGTCACCTTAAAAAGACCTATTATATATTATGAATATATATTTCTGCCACTCGTTTTAATAATTGTAAATAGGCATTTGTTAAGAACAATTATTTTATTAGGATTGATTTTATTAGATGTTGTTTATAATTTATCTCATCTATACTATTTTGATATTTTTAATTATATCCAAAAGTTACCTTATTTACTTATTGCTAAATTTGATGCCATTTTTTATATATCAATACTAGTTGGTTTTATAATACTTGTTTTAACATGCCATTATTTAATTAAGCTTTTCGAATTAAAAATAAATTCGTTTCAAGACAAAAAGTATTTATTAAACATTATTATTTGTTTTTCATTTTTTACAATTGTTTATATCATTGATAGCTTGAACGGTACAACATTACTTGGTGAACAAGATAAAGGGAGGCATATCATTGACATTAGAACAGCAAATAAAAGGGAATATAATATTGGCAAGTCGTTAATTAAAGATCTATTTTCAGATTTTAAATTATATCAACTAGGGCAAAAGGAAATACATGCAATACCTGATTTTAAAAACTTGAATGGAGATTCCTCTTTATCTTATAAATATTTTTATAATTCAACTGGCAATAAAGAAGTATTAATAATTTTAGAGAGCTGGGGGCAGTATAAAAATGAGGACTTAGTTAAGAATCAAATAGCTCCATTTTACAAAATAGATAGTAATAAGTATAAGGTTAAATTTGAGAGAAGTTATTTTGATGGCGCTACACTACAAGCAGAAGGCAGGGAGTTGCTCAATAAAGAAAGTGAAGGATATTTTTCGGTAATCAACCATAATAAATGTGAAATAAAAGGATTAATTCAAAAAAAAGACGAACAAAATTATAAAACAGAAGCAGTTCAACCATTTGATGGTACTTATAGTGTTGGAGCAAAGTTTAAAAAGTTAATAGGATTCCAAAATTTTAAAGATTATACATTTTTCCATGATACTTTAGGATATAAAACGGTATCTAATAACCAATATCAATCTGTTTTAGATGAACAGGTATTTGCATATATTTTTGAGAATATAAAAAAATCTCCAAAAAATTTTACCTACTGCCTAACTATAAATACGCATCTCCCATTTCATTTAACAAGAAGACAAAGAAAAGACTCCAATTATATTTCATTTGCTGCAGAAAATGTAAATAAATTTCCAGATGAACATGTGCTACAACGTTATTATAGAATGACTCAGGAATTGGCAACAATTGCAAACTTAATTAATAAATCAGATGTAGATAAAGTTTTAATCGTTGGCGATCATGCGCCACCTTATTTGTTTAAAATAGAACGTGATTTATTTTATCCAAATACTGTTCCAGCAATTCTAATTGAAAAGAGAAATAAACTAGCAAAAAACTAACACGACAAATTGCATATTAGTACGCTTGAATAAGAGAGGAGGCTGGGATATTTAATTCTTCGTGAAGTTTTCTAATCATAGAAAGACTTAGCTTTCTTTTACCAGAAAGAATTTCGGATTTTCTAGAGCGATAACCTAAGATATCGGCTAAATCTTTCTCAGACATGTTTTTTTGTTCAAGTCTAAATCTAATGGCTTCAATAGGATTGGGCTTTGGCAATTTATATTCTTTAGATTCAAACTCTTTAATTAAGATAGATAAAATTTCAAGTTCATCCGAATCTTTTGAATTTGGAATAACCTCTTTTTGCATTAATTGATAAACACGGTCTAATGCAATATCACAGTCTTTTTTAGTTTTAATTGGCTTTAACATACTTAATAGTTTTGACATCCATTTGATCATAGGTTTTATGCGATCCAAACCAAACCACAAAAACAATTCCTAAACGATATTCAATATCAACAACAAGTCTAAATTTATTACCATGGATATTAAATACGACCCTCTTGGTATTAATAATAGATGCGCTTGCGTGATTTTTTTTAAGCTCATTGGGGCTTAACCAGTTTGCTAATTCCACTTCCTCATTCCAAGCTAGTAAAGATTGTTTAGCAATAGGGTAAGACTTATATCCGTTTTTTATGGTTCGAATTGCTATAATTCTCATTATTAATACAAATATAGTGAATGTTACCAAATTGGTAACATATTTAAAATTTTATAACCTTCTATATTGTAATTAAGTAATAATAAGTATACACTTTTCTAGTATATATACCTCTTCTCAACCAGAAAGGATAAAAGGGGAATAATTGTTGCGAAAAAGACCTCTAACTTTGTTTGTATAAATAGAAGCCTGTGATTGCAAGGAATGCAAAAACGGCGCCCATTAAAATTCCTTCATACCATTTTGTTTCGATACGTTCTAATGGGAAGCTAGGACTGTCAACAATTTGAACAGTAGGTGTTTCTTGAATTAATGCTGCTTTTGAAACTTCTAAATTTTTCATTAACTCGCCGTAAATGGTAGTAAGCACCATTTTATCTCTTTGAGAAATTTCGGAAAATGCAGGTGCATTAATATTAGCAGGATTAATATTTAAAAGTAGTCTTGTGTCTTCGGTTGCAGCGTATGTTCGTTGATTTAACAAAGCAGAAATACTATCTGTCCTTTTTTCAAGTCTTTGAATATTATTTCTTAAGCGGCCTACTTTTGAATTCACATAAAAGTCGGTTGCAATTTTAATAATACGTTGCGTAATTAATAAGCTAAGTAATTCGTCTTTTGTATTGATTGAAATATTAAAGAAGCTTAATTTTTTATCTGGCTTAGTGATGCTTAATTCTTTTTCTTCAATACGATTAATAATTAATTTCAACAAGCTATCTTGTAAGCGTACATCTTTATCGGGTGATGCGAAATAAATTTTGCGGCCAATCTTATCATTATTTGCCCATTTTTCTCTTAAGCCATAAACATCAGCGTATCTGTCGGCTAAAGAATTATTTGTAGCATTCGAAATTGAGCTCGTTTTATTTATTGCGTCAAGGGCGTAAGGTGTTTTCAAACACTCGGCCATCATAGATCTACTCTTTAATAATGAAAGTACATTATCCCCAGACAAAACCCCACTACCCGAGCCAGCTAAACTACCAATATCCATTCCAAGTGATCCGCCTAAAGACGAAAGTAATCCACCACCAATGCTCTTGCTATCTTCTACCGAAAAAGTAATTTCTGAATTATAACGAACTGGTTTAAAAATACTGTAAGCTAAACCCAAGCATGCACCCAACACAACAACGACAGCAAAGGTTTTAAAATTAGATTGAATTACTAATTTAATAGCATCCACCAAATGACGCAACCAGCTCGAAAAGGAGAAAGATTGTTCGTAAGGAAAATTAGATTCGTTCTTATTATTCAAGTCGTTGGAATGATTCATCAGAAAATTATTTTTTAAGAATGGCAGCTAAGGTTATTAATCCAGAAACGATTGTAGTGATGGCACTAAATTGTGCAATAGAGAATGTACTTTCTTTTTCTGGCACATCTGGTACAATAATTTTACTGCCTGGTCTTACTGTTGGATAAAACTTCATGAATAAGAAACGCGTTGTTTTACGATTAATCCCATTGCCATATTGAATATAGGCTTTGGCTAATGAAGCTTTATTTTTCACACCACCTGCTGCAGAGATATAAGATTTAAAACTGCTAGATTCAAAACGAATTAATTGCGGATTGTAAACACCACCAAGAATTTCCACAAAAGGATCGTTACGAGAAATGTATAAACTATCTCCCGGCAACATTAATAAAGCCATGTCTTTAGAAGCGTTCTGTTCTAAGTTTACACCAATTCTTGTACCATGACGGAATACTTGCAAATCTTCAATTGAACTATATTGTGTTAAACCACCAGCACGTGTAATAATATCTTTAATAGTTTCATCACGACGCTCTAATGCAAAATTGCCAGGGAATAAAACTTCTCCGCGCACTTTAACATCACCTAAAAATTTATTATTCAATAAACGAGGAACGTAAATATAATCCTGAGGCGTTAGTTCAAACTTAGCATCTGAATTAGATAAGGAAGCATCTACATTTAATTTTGTAATCTCAACCAATTTGTTGCTTAAAACATCAGAGCGATCTTTTTGTAGACGAGAAAGTTCAATTCTATGATAAGCAGCATCGCTTGCAAAACCACCACTCATTGCAATCAAATCTTCAATAGTCATCCCCTTTCTAAATAATATTTTACCAGGGTTACGCACATTACCGTCAATTGTAATGTACTGCTGGTCTTCTAAATCTTGTTTTGCAAAAATTTGAATAGAGTCTTCGGGTTGTAAAAGCAAATCATAATTAGCTTCATTGTTTAATTTATTCAAGTCCACCGAAACCATGCTTCTTTCTTTATTAGCACTTACTCTTTTAATTACTGCTCTAGATAAAAATGCATCGGCTCTTAAACCATCTGCTTTTTTAAGTAAGGCTTTCAATCCTAAGTTAGGTGTAAAACCATATAAACCTGGGCGCACTAATGCACCTGTAATAGTTACTTTATTTTCAAAAGCAGGCTCCATTTTATCGGCATAAATAGAATCACCTTGTTGTGGAATATAATTTGCAAAAGTGTTTGCTTCAATGTCTTTATATAATTTCTCACGGCCGTTGCGTTGAACAATTTTAATTCTGTCAATAAAAGCAGTATCGTTAAATCCACCAGCAAATTCTAGTGCTTGCTTTAAATTTTCATTTGGAAGCAATTCATATATTAAAGGTCTTTTAACTTGGCCAGCAATTTCAACACGTTTAGAGGCAGGAACAAAAACCAAAACATCTTGATCTTGTAAACGAATGTTTTCAGGCATCAAACCTTTTTGTAAAAAAGGATACAAGTCAATATTATGAATCACTTTATTATCACGAACTAATTGTACCGATCTTAAGCTACCTTTTTCGGTTGGGCCACCTGTTAAATACAATACATTAAATACTGAAGCAACTGCCGAAACCTGATAACCGCCAGGGCGCTCCACTTCGCCCACAACACTAATACGAATGGTGCGCACATTGCCAAGACTCACATTTAGCTTTGTTTTACCCATTGCTAATGCAGGATAAGAGTTAGCCATTTTAGAAGCAATTTTTTGTTTTGCTTGTTCAATGGTTAAACCATTCACATTAATCAAGCCAACGTATTCAATTTTAATATTCCCATCCTTATTAACTCTTGCATCAATTTCGGTTTCGTTCATACCGTAAAGAGAAATAGTTAGTTGGTCGCCAACACCTAATATATAGTTTTGTGGCGTTGCAATATTTAAGTTGGGTTGAAAATTAGTGTTGGGATTACTAAAGAAATCGTAACCGTAATATTTTGAAGAAGGATGAATTAAAGGCACTTCGTTGATCCAGCTTGAATCATTTAAAAACATAGACGTGTCTTTTATAAATGCCTTAGCGCTAAACTTAGACTTTTGCATTTCCTGCAAACTCAATAAACGTCTTTTAAAAGCACCCACTTCGGTTGGGCTTAATCCTTTTTGAATCATCGCCTTCATGGCTTCGGACTCGGACATGCCTTTAGCGCTATATTGTTGCCAAACCTGCATCATTTGCTGATCGGAAAGCTGGCCAATTTTGATTCCTTTTAAATCCTGGGCTTGAATGGTAGTTGCAAAAGAAAAAAAGCTAATTGCAAGCAGACAAAATGCCCTAGAGAACAGTCTTTTCATTATTGTGATCTTATATATGTAAAAGTACTAAAATTTATTCCAGAATATGCCCAAGCTTGCTTCTCTGATGGTATTAGAAGCGCCAGTGCTAGCTTTTTGAAGGGTTTGGGAAGCAGCAAATCTAACGCCAACATTATTCCAAAATGAGTAATTGGCTTCAAATCCAAGTTTAGTGCGTTTATATTGAGGGTCGTAACCAAATTTAGGCTGCGGCACTGCAAAATATTGTTGCTCAATGGTTCCTGCTCCACCTCTATTAATAAACATCATATAACCTGTTAGCGAAAGTTGGGCTTTTGGTCGGTAATTGGCACTTAACCAAAGACGATCGGAATTAGCGCCCATCCAATCACCCAATGTGAAATTGGAGTTAGTATAATTTTGAGCAGGGATAAAGTTGCGATAAACAAAAGGGTTGATTCTTGTATATTCGGAACAAAGGGTAAGATTCGGAATTAAGGCATCGGCGATAATGCCTCCTAATTGATACCCTAATTGATTGCGTGAGGTACCTGCATTAAACATACTTCCAATTCTTATTTCATCAATAAAAAGTTGACCATAAATATGAGTTCGCTTAATTTGATTGCGACTACTAAAACCCAAAAATATTTGACCATTAGAGCCTGTTAAAATATTGTCATTATATTTTTGATTGTCAAATGCTTTGAAAAAAGTTACAGGCAACATATATGGAAGTTCTAATTGATCACTATAAACAATAGACTCTCCTGCATTAAATTTTAAACCAGGCATTGCTGTAATTTCAACAGAATGAATTGCGTAAAATTTAGGAATATATTTTTCACGAAAGCCACCATAAACCGAATTGCCTGTTGAATAAGAGGCAGCAGAATCTATCACGCCACTTTGCAACCATGCATGCATATAATTAAATTTTAACCATTTAGTTGGTTGATAATTAAATGCATAAAAAGGATAAGCGGGAGATTTATCAGATAATACTAAATTACCAGAACGTCCATAACCAAAAATGTTTTGATCCTGACCCACTACTATATTTCCTTTGCTAAATTTATAACTAAGGGTAGCATTCATTTGGCTATAGTTAAACAATTTAGGATTGGTACTTTGTTTACGTACAATGCCCGGTAATTCATTGTCCAAGCGGATTGTATCAATATGACCACGTTCGTTAATGTCTTGAAAACTAAATTGAAAACCAATATGCTTGCCAGCGTAACCTAAAAATTGTAAGCCTGTAGATTGGGTATTTAAGGAATGGCCGTTAATAAAACTTTGATCTAAAATTATCAATGGGTCTACTAAAATTCCAAAGTCTTTATCTTTGTATAAAAAAAGATGTTGTTGATCGAATGGCTTTTTAAAGAAATGAGAAAACGATGGTGGCACAATTTTATTTGGCATAAAACTGCCATCCTCTAATTTGAAACTCTCTATATAAAATGCAAGTTCTTTTTTCTCTACTTCATTTAAATTCTTATTTGAATTCAACTCTTGTAATAAAGAAAAAATATGAGTTCTTTCAATAGGCTTTATTAAATCGGAGTAATCAATAAATCCTTTTTGAGACATCAATTCTAAAAACTGATTTAAGTTTTGTTGATGCGAAAAAGTTTGTGCAGTTACTTGATTAAAATTAAGTGCAAAGCTAACTGTGATAAAAAAAACAAAGAGAGGTTTAAGAAAATTAGTTTTCATTAGTAAGCGCCATTGTCGCGCAACATTTTAATGATGGTTTGCAAAATAATTTGCAAGTCTAAAGTAAAGGACCATCTGTGAATATAATAAAGATCAAAATTTACACGTTGTTCCATTTCCTCATGCGTACGCACTTCCCCACGACAGCCATTAATTTGGGCCCAGCCGGTAATACCCGGACTCACCATGTGACGCTTTAAATAATTAGCTACACTATTCATGGACTCAAGGTTCATAGGTGTTGGGTGCGGACGAGGCCCAACTACCGACATTTCCCCATTTAAAACATTCCAAAACTGAGGCAGTTCATCCAAGCTGTATTTACGTAAAACCTTACCCAACCTAGTTACACGTGGATCGTTTCTGGTGGTTTGTTCAAAATCTTCGTTGTTTTCGCCTTTATAACCATTGGCCGATTGCATGGTTCTAAACTTGTAACAAATTATAGGTGTATTGTTCACACCCCAACGTTCTTGCTTATAAAAAACAGGACCTCTTGAATCTAGTTTCACAAGCAAAGCAATTATTGGAAACAACCACCAACCAATGATAATAAAAAACAAACCTGCGAATGCTTTATCAAAAATGTTTTTGAATAATTTATTCTCCCATTTATCTAAAGGAAGTTCATTCAAATTAATAACGGACAACATCCCTAAGTTATCAATTTCTTCTGTCTTAGTAGTTAAGTCAAATAGTGCAGGCATTAAACGCGCGCGAATATTTAACTGATCACAAACATCTGCACAATACCTAATATCCTCCGACTGATTACTTGGCAATGCAATAATTACTTCATCTACATGTTGAGACGACAATTGATTTTGCAAATTTTGCAAAGCACCTAAATATGAAATGCCATCGGCATTAATTGGTTCATTATTTATAAAGCCTAAACACTTATAGCCGTAATACACATGCTCAGTAAGTGTTTTATGAAATTCGATGGAAGATTTATTATAACCAATAATTATAATAGAATCGTATAAAGCACCTTCATAAAAAGCAATGTGTTGTTTTTTACGAATATAATATTTAAAAATAGTTGAAAGCGTAAAATGAATCCCTACAAAAACGCTAAAGCTAAATAAGTTGGCGTAATCCGATTTTGTTAAAAATAAAAAAGCACTTAAGAAAATAACAAATAAAGCACTTGCATATAAATTAAAAAGAAGTTCTTCGGGGAATTTTTTATAAATACGATTACGATATAAACGACATTGATGCGCAGATAAAAACCAAAATCCAACTATTAAACAAGTGAATAAAAGATCGGTAAATGATTTTGGAAAGATAAACGCACCATGTTTAATATAAATTGCAGTAAATAAAGAAATGAGCAAACTAATTGCATCAATTCCAATCTGATTTTTTTTATAAAAACGCTGTTTCCAATGCATGAACCCTTAATTTTTGTTAGCCAAGGCTTTTAGATGATAAAGGTATAAATTGGAGACCGTTTCCCAAGTATATTTTTCGTTAATTCCATTGTGAATTTCTGCTCTTCTTAATTGAAGCTTAAATTCATTTTGATCTGCCCAAGTAAACCAATCCAAAGCAGAAGTCGTTGATTTTTGAAAGTAAAACCCATATTTATCTGATTGTAAAACCTCACGACTAAATACGGTATCTAAGGCAGCAATGGCACAGCCATTGGCCATGGCTTTTAATAAGGTAGGATTGGTACCGCCAAATTCATGGCCATGCATATATGCAAAACAATATTTATATAAGCTAGCTAAAATTTCGGGACTTCGAACATACCCTGTAAATACTAAACGAGGATCCTTATAAGCTCTAATTTTGTCCGCATAAGCATCGGCATAAGGCACGTCACCAACAATCACTAATTTTTTTGAGCTATTTGAATTTATAAAACCTTCAATTATAATATCGGCATTGTTGTCGGGAATCATACGACCTACAATTAAATAATAATCGCGTTCCACTAAATTCCATTCATTTAAGAAATTAAGATTGGCACCTACACTTGTCTCAGCTCCATAAGTTATTACAACAGATTTAGCACCAAACTCTTTTAGATAAATGGCTTGCATCGCATCAGCATCTGTAATAAGTAAGTCGTTAAAGCGAACACTCATTTTTGCAGCCCATTTAAAATATTTGGCGCCAAAGCCTTTCCATTTTGGACGCAACCATTCAAGTCCGTCCACATTCATCATAGTAGGTTTACCAAACAAGCGTGTAATAATTCCGAAAGGACCATTGCTTACATTTAAAACCAGTACTACATTTGTTTTAGAAAAAACCACATGCCAAAAGGCAAGAAATGAATGTAATGGTTGCGCTAGTATTTTAGAATCTATAGTTGGAATATAAACCAAGCGTACCCCATTCACCATTTTGGGTTTTTCCTTAAATAAATGCGCATGGCAATATACTGTCAACTCCACATTCTGAGCAGGCCACCTTTCGGCTAAAGCTTTTACCAAAGTTTCATACCCACTATATACATGAGGATAGCCACGTGATCCAATTATGGCAATACGAAGTGGTTTGTGATATGTAACGGTATTATTGATAGCGAAAATTATTGCTCTATGATTTCTAAGATATTTTTTTCAAAAGCACTTACACTAAAATGTTCCTCCACACGCTGTTTACCAGCTTCACCCATTTGTGTACGAATATCTTTTGAGATTAACTGGTTTATATTTTCAGCAGCAACTGGTGCATTATTAATAGGAATCAACAAGCCTGTAGCTTTTGAAGAAGTATTATAAGTGTAATTATTGTTTGGGCTAATAATCATTTCCATCGCACCCCCTTGTGCTGTAGCAACAACTGGCAAACTAAATTGCATGGCTTCTAATACGACAGTAGGAAGTGAATCTGGTAAAACCGAAGACACAACTAATACATCAATAGCATTGTAAAAGTCAGCCATGTTTTGAACCATACCAATATAATGCACAGACTTGTTTAATTGAAGTTTATTTATTTTAGCAAGCATTTGATTTACTATATATTCTTGACCAGGGAAAGGATCACCTGCAATCAAAAAGTAGAGTTTAGTATTTGTATTGCTTTGTAGTTTTAATAATTCACTTGCAATATCTAAAAAATAGGACTGGCCTTTTATAATATGAATTCTTCCAGCTACGCCTAATACAATGGCATCGTTGGGGATATTGTATTGCGCGCGGAGATTGGTTATTATAGTTTGAGGAATTGGTTCAATCCCATTATAGACTCTAATAATTTTACCCGCGTCTTTCCAACAAGCACTTACTGCATTGGACACAGTAATAATTTTATCTGCACCAAGTTGCATACACCAAACTAAAAAAGCATGCAATACTTTAGGCTTTTCAATAATTTCATGCAAATGCCAATAATGTGAAATTTTATTTTTCCTAGCTACCCATGCACCTATCAAAACGGCTGCAGTATTAGAGTATACTAATTCAATCTGCGACGATTGTATGATAGCAGACAATTGCTTTGAAGCATTGCGCCATTTAATACATCGGTTTATAATTCCTGCGGGATTAAAATATTGCCTTCTTAAAATACCTAAGTTAATTATATATACTTTGGCTCCTAATTTTTCCAGCTCCATTTGCAAAGGACCCGTACCAGATAACACAACAGTGCACTCGTGTCCTCTATTACGCAGCAATGCTACCGTTTGCAAAAATATTTTACTAGCTCCATAAATATCCGATGAACTATGTAATAATAATAGGCGCATTAATTATTTGACAATTGTTTAAATAAATCAAGTAATTCATTGCAAGAATGGCTCCAATCAAAATCTAATAAACGTTTTGAGCCTTTTTGAATTAAATCGTTGCGGAGCGCTTGGTCCTTAATTACCATTTCTAGTTTTTGAATTAAGTCATTGGTATCATAAGGATCAAAACCAACAGCAGCGTCTCCTGCCACTTCGGGCATACAGGAATTATTAGCAATTAATAAAGGAAGCTTAAACTTAAATGCCTCTAATATAGGTAAACCAAAACCTTCATTGATAGAAGGAAAAACATATACAAAAGCATTCTTGTACATTTTTAAAAGATTGCCTCGGTCTAAATAACCTGTCAAAATAATTTTACCCTTTAAGTTACTATTAGCAACTAATTCTAAAATTTCATTAGTAGCATCGGAGTTCATTTTTTTATTAGAACTTCCTACTAATACCAATTTAATTTCATCATTTCCTCTTGCTACAATTTCGGCAAATGCTTTTACCAATAAAGTGATATTCTTTCTTTTATCAAGAGTGCCAACGTGTAAAATATAAGGGCCTTTAATATGTGGCAGGTTGGGATCTACTTCGTTTAATAATGCTTCGTTGTTTAGCGTGATTTTTGGTGCCTCATATATCACTTTAATTTTTTCAAAAGGAATATGATAACAGTCCGCTACGCGCCTAGCGGCATATTTTGTTGGCACTACTACTGCGGCCGAACGTTTAGCACCCAATAAACCAATAGTATTAAAAATAGTAAGCCATAGTCTATTATAATGCTTTGGATATTCTTTAAAAAATGCATCATGAAAAACAGGTACCGACACAAATCCAAGTTTAATTATGGGCACAAAATAATCGGTACAAAAAACAATATCGCATTTTTGCTTATAGGCTTTATAAGGAAGGGTAATTTGTTTCCAAATAAAAAACCTAATATGCTCTCTAATTTTATACAAGGGGTTAGCTCCTAAATAAGGTGCTTTGTTGTCGTCAAAGAAAAAGAATTCAAAACCTTCTTTCTTTTTTTTAAATTCATGCACTACTGCTTCCAAATAAGTTAGGGAACCGGTGGTTGCTAATTTTAAATCTCGTATGTCTACTGCAACGCGCATCATGCTATGGCTTCTAACTTAGATTGATTGAAATTAACGAGTAAGCCTGCAAGGAACCAGGAAAGATAACTTACATAAATATAAGAGTCTATATTAGAAGTGAACATTGGAATAATTAATCCCACTTTAACCAATACGGTAATTAATGCAATGGTATAAAACTGTCCTTTATCTTTTTTCAAATTTTTAACCGCAACCACTATTAAAGAAATATATATAGCTATATAAGTAAACATGGTAATCACTCCTGCTTGTACACCAATAATTATTAACTGATTTTCACCACCAATATTATCTCCCGAGGAATTGGCAACCCTACCGGATTCACCAAGTCCTAAACCTAATGGACTACTTGTAATAGCATCGATACCATTTAACCATTCAACCACGTGACCCAGGCTAGAGGTATTGGTAAACGTAATGGTATTAATTACATACTCATACAAACTACCTTCTACAAAATACATAAATACAATCACTGTGACAACCGCAGCAATATGAAAATACAAAAGTGCTTTTTTCATATTAATGATCCAGGCGTAAATGTAAATCACTAAAAAGTAACTTACAAAGGATGCACGAGATGCTGCAAATAAAATACTTAAAAATGTTCCTACTAATGCAAGTATATGTAAAAATTCAAATTTTATATTGATGCTGTCTTGCTTATGCGTAATCATGGCCAGGGCAACAGCAAGTGCTAAAATAATAGCAGCAGCAAATTCAAGGGGGTTAGAAAAAATACTACCAAACCTTTTAGAACCTGATTCAGTTTCAAAAGTCCAGGATAAACCATATTTACCTGTAGGGTCGGTGTCAAAAAACTTAAGGTTATAGTCGGCATAGCCTGTAATAGAATGTAAATGGGTGTATGTAATTTTTTCAAAAAGGGCTACTACAAAAGCAACCACCATTACTACTAAAATAAAAGTGTATATTTTATTAAGTGGTAATAATTTAAAATTTACAAAACGTCCTATAAAATAAAGTAAGGGGAAAAAGGAAATATTCTTAAGTGCAATTAACTTAAAGAAGAAAGAATAAGTGCCTACTGGAATAAATAAATAAGCAAGCGTATACAAAAAGAAAAAGATCATTAATTTATCAATAAAATGAAGCTTTATTTTTTTGTATTGATGCACCGTGAAACTAATAAAAACGCAACTTAATACAACTAGTAATTCTTTAAAAAATTGTAAATAAGGAATTGCAATGCCAAGGCCAGACGCAAAACTCACCGACATGGTGTTAATGTATATCGGCAAGCCAAAAATCATAAATATTAATAGTCCCTCCATTTTGGACTTAGCCAAATGATAGACACCATAAATAAAAGAAGCAATATAAATAAGAGGAAAAAGTAGCAGCATGCTAATTTTAAAATTTAATTCCCATAGAAAATATAAAGCTATCTATGTCGTTAGGATTACTTAAACCTAAACCTGTTGCATTTGCTGGTTGCGTGTACTGATAATTAAAGGAACGTTTCATTCCAATTGTACTTGAAATCATAAAACCTTTATAAGGTATGTCTGCCATAAAACGAATGCCGTAGTCAACCCATTTTGTTAAACTAGGATTGGTAAAAGCTAAAGCCGATTCAAAATAAACAGCGTCATGCGTAACACGATTTATTTGAAAACCAAAGGACTTGAGCCCATCAAATTTAGCAATGCGTAATGTTTGAGCATTGCCACCAAGGCCAACAGTTGCTCCCATAATTTGTCCTTCATTGGTATAGCCTTGTATTGCTCTACTATGCACATACCAAGTACCTGCACTAAGTAAAGGCCATGATGGCGGTTGTTGCATACGAGTGTATTCCGAAATAAGTTGCCAATACTTAGTTTTATTTTCATTCACATGAAATAATTTACGAACCCCTAAGGTATAAGCACGAGAATGATCAAGCCTTTGAATGGCATCGCGATAATTATAAAAAGCATCATTACGTCCCCACTCTATATAAAATTCGGCATTAGCAGGTTGCATTAAATACCTAAGATAAAAATCGCCATATTGGTCTCTATCTTGTTCTACATTATAATTAGTGTCGTTAGCACGCGCCACATTATTTATTATAGGAAAATATTGATTGTTGAAAATTAAAACTCTCTCTGGCTCTTGTACAATTCTAACAACACCTAGGCTTAAGCCCTGAAACCATTTTGGAGAAAACACCGCTGTTGCTCCATTATAATAACGACGACCCGGTGCAGTTGCACTACTAACTTCGGCTAAGTTTTGATACTTCGCATCCATGGGATCTAAGTAAGCACCAATTAATTGCCATTCAAAACTCCCTAAAAAAGTTTTAAGTGGTCGGGTGCTATTAAAAGTAGCATGCACGAAACCAGGGGCATGTGCACTCATAATTAATGGATTGAATATAGATGGACCCCATGAAATATTTTCGGAACTAATGCCTACCGAAGCAGGACCTACATTTAATCGCACACTAGAATTTCCCCAATACATTTTTTGAAAACTAGGTGTGCCGGTAATATTGGTGTAATCTTTATTTTGTGCACTCACAAATTGTGGTTGCAACTGAATAGTTAAAGGACCCAGCTTTGCATACACCCCAGCACTAGCCATATATTGGTAGCCACTACCTGCTACCATTGGACCATCTAATTCTTGAAAAGGAATACTGGAAACATATTGTTGTGTAAACTGTACAGGTAATACAGCCAACTTTATAAATGGATTTTCTTTTTTACCAAAAAACGATTTTGTAAATTTTAATGGAGATGACCCATTTTGCATTTGAATAGGCTGCACCATAAAACTAATAGTAGAGTCCACTAATGGCTTACCATTAGAATCCTTTAATGCAAGTAATTGCAAACGACGCGCTTGGTCATTTCTAAAATCTTGGTCTAAGGAAATAGTTTGAGCACTTGACTGAAATGCAATCAATGCAAATAATAATAAAACCGAAAATTTGTTAC
>CAIQQR010000010.1 GCA_903874055.1 uncultured Bacteroidota bacterium
TAAAATATTAACTTTTAAAATACTATATATCATTAATTTGGGGTAATAATTTGTTGCGAAGCTGCCTCTTTTAGGATCTTATTTTTTGAAAAATAGGCTGGAAAGTAGCCATCATTAGCCCATTTTTCTAGCAAATTGCTGTAAAAAGGACTATTGGGGTCTCCCGATTGTCCTGGGGTATTTATCATTAAAGTACGATCCCAATCCTTTGTATCCATCAAAACTCGAAAACTTGCACCACTTTGTTGATTTTCGGCACTGCCAGTGGAACCCACTGTATAACCATTTCCTCCTCTGGGATAGGCTTGCAAATTTAATTTTTTGCTAGTTGCCGAATCGGTCAACGCAGCAAGTGGATGTTCAAATTGAATGTGCTTGTAATTTAATTGTCCATAGCTCCATTGTTTAAAATCTGCAAATTGTTGTTGTGCTTTAAACTTAGTTTTCATTTTGTCGAAAGCTTGATCAAAACATTTTAATAAAAACGTATTTCGGTTTTCTAAGGAAGGTGCAGGAAAATACAATGCAGGATTTTGAATATGCTCAATTACTTTTGATAATTGCATGGAAACTAGTCCTCTGATATTTTCTGGAACAAATAATTTATTGGCTTCGTTTAAAACTTCTTTTTCCCACATCACATAGAATCCTGCAGCGATACTTTCTTTATTTAATTTATAATTCCAATTTTCTAAATAGTTTTTAATCAACTTTTTTTCATCCGTAGATTCAGAATTTATTTTTGAAAAAAGAGGAACCAAGATACTTGCAGGTACAGCATAATAATCTGTTTGTAGCGCGGCCATATCCTGGATGCTAATTTTATTTATTGATTCCAATACATTGTTGATTCTATTAGCTCTAAAAGGATCAGCCCATGTGTAGCCTATTGCATCCCAATGTTTATAGTCATTTGGCGTTACATTATTATTTGCTGTTGCAAAAAATCCTTTAGCAGGATTTAATAAATGAGGGCGTTCTTTTATCGGTAAATATCCTTCCCATTCATACCTACCATCACCAGGCACAGGAACATAACCACTAAAGTTTTTTCTTATGGGAATAATACCAACTGCTTGCCATCCAATATTTCCTTTCTTATCAGCCCATATCATATTCTCACCAGGAATATGACTATAACTACAAGCATCTCTAAAACTATTCCAATCCTTTGCTTGATCAATTCTTAATGATGCTAGATAAGGGGAGCCACCGGGTTCCATCCATGCACATTTCAAAGCATAGGCTTTATGATGCACACTATCTATATACATTACAGGTCCATGTACTGAATATTGTAATTGTACAAATGCGGCGGCTTTATTTTTTATCTTGATAGTATCACTAATGTTCAGGAAATTTTTCCAAGCACCTTTATACCAATATTGTTGGTGATTATTTGGATTCAAATTATACACAAAAATATCTTCTCCATCTGTTTCAAAAATGGTTAAGCCCCAAGCCCCAAATTCATTGTGTCCAATGGAAATGCCCGGTATGGTTGGTTCTCCGCCGCCAATTACATTCCATCCTGGCGCATTTAAATGTACAATATATCTTAAGGAAGGAACAGCAACTTTACGATGTGGATCATTGGCAAGCATTGGGAATCCACTTTCAGATTTTGCACCACTAACAATCCAATTATTACTTCCTTCTGTTTCTTGATCAGACAAATAAGGTTCTAATTTTTTTCTTTGATTCAAAATTGGCAAGGCCATTGCATCATCTTCATCAAATTCAGCTAAATCATTTTTTATAAATTCCACTTCGTTTCTATACGCATTATACAAACCCAAAATATCTTCCTTTAATAAACTTGCATCTATTGAACTGTCTAATTTTATATTAGGTTCCTTTGGATGAAACCACATTACTTCTTTTACTTTTTTATCTCCCACTTTGGCAACCGCTCTTCCAATATTTAATTCCTGTGTACTATTACCTAATAAACCTTGATGTCTTGATATTACAATAGCTGCAGTCCAAGGTTTTGGTTGAATATTTAAAATTTTAAATTCAATGGGTAATATGGTAGGATTGGCTGTAACCTCTTTAATATAAGCATTTACACCATCCACGTATGATTGAATAATAGAGGCCCCATGCGGATGATAGTGATTCAATTCTTTTTGCATATCACCCCTGAATTTAAAAAGTCTGGTCCCCAAATCTCTTTTAAATTCACGTTCTCCTAAAATTTCAGACAGGGTTCCAGTGGCCTGTCTTCTCCATATTTCAAATTGAAATAATCTGTCTTTAGCTGCACAATATCCTTGTGTAAAAAATAAATCATGTTCATTGTTTGCATAAATATGATTCACACCCCACTTATCTCTTATCACTTCTACATTTTCTTTTATCCCATTTACTTTTAATTTAGAGGAAGAATTTGATTTTACTAAAACTTGCGCATTCAAATTGAAGTAATCTACTAAACAAAAAAGGGATAGAATAACTAGAAATGATTTTTTCATTCTTTAAATTTTACAATAATAAAGTGGTAGGGGTAGTGAATTCTGTTATACTCAATTTTCCATTTTCTTTGATAGCTGTAAAGCCTCCCTGAACATCAATCAAATGATCAAAGCCTCTTGCTTTTAAGATTGAAATGAAAATCATTGAACGATATCCACCAGCACAATGCACAAAATAAGTTTTGTTCTTATCTATCAAAGCCATGCTATCATTGATAAAATCTAAGGGTGCATTAATTGCCGACTTCACATGTTCGCTTTTATATTCCGATGCTTTTCGCACATCAATAATTGAAGTTTTAGGATCTTTCTCTTTTATTTCAGCAATTTCAGCAGCAGTAATAGATTTTATATGATCTACTTCCTTGCCTGCTTTTATCCATGCATCCATTCCGCCTTGTAAATATCCAATTGTAAAATCATACCCTACTCTAGCGAGTCTAGTAATAACTTCTGATTCCTTACCTTCATCTGTTACCAATAAAATTTGTTGTTTTATATCTGGAATCATAGCGCCTACCCAAGGTGCAAAGCTTCCATCAATTCCAATATTTATGGAATTGGGAATAAATGCTTTTGCAAATATTTGTGCCGATCTGGTATCTAAAATAAGGGCACTGGTTTCATTGGCTGCTGCCTCAAATGCATCAGGAGTTAAAGCATGCTGTCCGCGTTCCAATACCTTATCAATACTTTCGTAGCCTTGAATATTCATCATCACATTTAAAGGAAAATATCCAGGAGGTGCCACCAATCCATCTAATACGGCTTCAATAAATTCAGCCTTTGTCATATTGGGCGCTAAAGCATAATTGGTTGCTTTTTGATGTCCTAAAGTATCTTGGGTTTCCTTACTCATTTTTTTACCGCATGCACTACCGGCACCATGAGCTGGATAAATAATAATGTCATCGGACAATGTCATTATCTTATATCGCAAAGATTCGTATAAATGACCTGCTAAAATTTCCTGCGTTAATTCGGCCTTCACTTTCTGTGCTAAATCAGGACGGCCCACATCACCAATAAATAAAGTATCTCCACTAAATAAAGCCACTTCTTTTCCTTGTTCATCCATTAATAAATAACAAGTACTTTCCATGGTATGACCTGGAGTATGAATCACTTTAATTTTTGCTTTCCCTAATGTAAGAACTTCGCCATCTTTTGCAGCATAAAAATTAAATTCAGGTGCAGCAGTTGGGCCATATACAATTTTTGCTCCTGTTTTTTTCGCCAGGTCTAAATGTCCAGAAACAAAGTCGGCATGAAAATGTGTTTCTAAAACATATTTTATGACCGCCTTATCTGCAAAAGCCCTTTGGGTATATGCATCCACTTCTCTCAATGGATCAATAATGGCAACCTCACCCTCACTCATAATATAGTAGGCACCTTGTGCAAGACAACCCGTATATATTTGTTCAATCTTCATAGAATATTTATTTATTTTAATCCACAATTTCTACTATAAATTTAGCTTTTAAAGTGACAATAATCACTTTGATTCAAAATTATTAATTAAGTGACAATTAGTACATAAAATGTAAATGATTAACCCGAAGTTTGCATAAATATTTTAAAATGGAGTGGGTGGGCTATATAGCAGCAATTTTAATTGGAATTTCACTTGGCCTCATTGGTAGTGGTGGCTCCATTTTAACGGTCCCTGTATTAGTATACCTTTTTCATATTGACCCATTGCTTGCAACCACTTATTCATTGTGTATTGTGGGCGTAAGTAGTATAGCAGGTGTAATTTCTCGATTAAGACAAAAATTGTTAGACTTAAAAGTCATACTTGTTTTTGGAGCACCTTCCATCATTGGTGTTTTTATTTCGCGTAAATTTATTTTACATAATATTCCTGATCATTTTTCAATTGCATCAAATCCCATTAGCAAAGGCAATTTTATTATGTTGTTCTTTGCAACCCTAATGCTAGCTTCTGCATTTTCTATGATACTTGGTAAAAAACAAGAAAATGAAATTGAGCAAAAACCAATATATGGCGCAACACTAATGATAGTTGGACTTGCAGAGGGAATGGTTACTGGTATTGTTGGTGCAGGTGGGGGATTTTTAATCATACCAGCACTTGTCATTTTAGGTAAACTTCCAATGAAAAAAGCAATTGCATCTTCTTTGTTTATAATTACTATCAAGTCATTGGTAGGATTTAGTGGCGACTTAATGCATGTAAATGTTCAGTGGAATTTTTTATTCATTATCATTGCATTGGCTACACTTGGAATTGTCACAGGTAATTATTTAAATAAAACAATTGACGGAGCTAAACTTAAAAAAGGTTTTGGATGGTTTGTTTTTTGTATGTCTCTGTTTATATTTTACAAGCAATTTTTCTTCTAACTCATTTACAAAGAAAATATTTTTTGCATAAGCACCCACTTCTCACCCGGCTTTGCGATGGGTAATGCTTGCTGATATTCCCACATGGTATTTTCCCACTGTTGTACAATTTCATTTTTGGCATCCATGGCAGCTTTTTGCTCAAAATTAAAATCTGCATCGGTTTCAATAATCATAAATAAACGATTCGAAATTCTATAAATTTCAAGTGATTTAATTCCGGAAGATTTAATAGAATCAATAATTTCGGGCCATACAGATTGATGGTATTCATCATAAGCTGCAATCAATTGTGGGTCATCTTTTAAATCTAAGGCTAAACAATAACGCATACTATTCATTTTTCTTTTTATAAATTATTACCATAGACAAAGGATTCCATTACATGCATTGAGCTTATGGCATCTTGAGCAGAGCATGGATTAGGCCCCTTATCCAAAAAATAATTTACTATTTTTTCAATCATTGGTTGCTGAATATGAGCAGGTGGTTCAAAATGAATGACTTCCTTTTGTCCCTCTTTTACAATTATTAGATGCTGACCAAATACCTCAAATTGAATACTTCCTTTTTCTCCCTGAATAATAAATTCATCTTTTTCAATATCAGTAGCTGCTGCAAAGCACCAATCGCCAATAAATTCAATGTCATTTTGCAATTGCATTTTTCCTTTAACCGTATCTTCAACCTCATATAAGCCTGCTTTGTTGTTTGCAGTCCCTTTATAATTAAATGCTTCACCAAAAAAATAAATGACCAAGTCTAATTGATGGGGTGCCAAATCATAAAACAAGCCACCACCCGCAGTTGCTTTGTTGACTCTCCAATTATTGATGTAATAAGAAGCGTTCGCAGCATTTTTTTGCATGTTTATTTTTACAGTATACACTTTGCCAATTTCATTTTGTTGGAGTAACTCCTTTACTTTTAAAAATAGGGGGAGTGCTCTTCTATAATGTGCAATGACTAATTTTCCATCTAATTCGTTGGCAACTTTTTGCATATTTAAACATGCTGCAACAGTGGTGGCCATTGGCTTTTCTACATACACAAATTTATTAGCCCTCAATGCCTCAATTGCATATTGTTCATGAACGTTTGGAGGTGTTGCAATATATACAGCATCTACTTCGGGATGTTGAATTAAATCAGCGGCATTATTAAAAGTATAAGGCACATTATGTCTTAATGCATAATCTTTTAGTAATACTTTGTCTCTTCGCATTACGGCCAATAGTCTGGAATTGGGTACTTTATTAAAGGCTGGTCCGCTCTTTACTTCAGTAACATTTCCACAACCAATTATACCCCATCTAATTTCTTGCATATCCTATCAATTAGTTTACATATTTTTTAAACCAATCCAAATGGCTATTGTATCTATGAACTAAATAACTTGGAACACGAATTCCATGGTTTTGATTGGGATAAATGATGAGTTGTGTAGGGATACCCACGGATTTAAAAGCTTGATACATTTGTTCAGCACCTACAACTGGTACATTAAAGTCGGCTTGGCTTGCCATAAATAAGGTAGGTGTTTTAATTTCTTTTACTTTAAAGAAAGGATAAGAAACATCTAACCATTTTTGAATGTTTTCCCAAGGCTTTCCAAGTTCAGGTTCATACTGACTAATGTATTGATCCGTTCCATAAAAAGAAAGCATTAATGAACTACCTGCTCCACTTACTGCAGCTTTAAATCGCTTATCTGTTGCAATGGTATAATTTGTCAAAATACCTCCATAACTCCATCCAGCAATTGCCATTTTATTTGCATCTGCAATGCCAGAGCCAATTAAGTAATCGGCCACGCCAATAATATCTTTCACTTCCTTGTTACCCCAATCTCCATAAATGCATTTTGAATAATTGGCACCACGACCACTACTACCTCTATAATTTACTGCCGCTACAGCATAACCAGCAGCCGCATATATTTGTCTTGTTAAATCAAATGAATATTCATCTTGTGCAACTGGTCCTCCATGAATAAATAAAATCAGTGGTAAATTTTTAGCATTACTATCTGGTAAATATAAAATTCCATTTACCTTATTATTATCACTTGCAATAGCCGTAAATCCTTTTACAAAAACTTTCTGAGTATTACTCACAAAATCATCTTGCACATGCGTTAATTTTTTAAATCCAGCGCCTTCATTTAAATATATTTCAAATGGATTATTAGGAGTGCTAAACAAAGCAGCCATTTTTCCTTTACCATTTATATTTAAATTACTATACACACCTATCTCGTTAGTAAGCAATTTTACTTCTCCATTTATTACATTTACTTGAATTATATTTTGCTTTCTATCGTCCTCCGCTGTTGCCATTATTGACTTTCCATCGATTGACCATGTAATATTATCAATAGAAAGGTCATACTTTTTAGTGATTACATTATCATTGTTTGTCTTAATGTCTATGATTCCTAATTGTTGAATATCATACATGCCATAGGGATCCTCAGAACTACTTCTTAAAAAAGCAATCTTGGTATTGTCAGGACTAAATAAAGGATGACGATCCGATCCTTTATATTTAGTTAATTGAATTGGTTTTGCATTTTTTTCATTTGCAATAATAAAAATATCGGTATTGTCATTTTGATCAAAGTTGCTTGTTACATTACTTGTATATGTAATAAATTTTCCATCACTACTTACCGAAGCATCAGTTTCGTTATTATTCCCCTTTGTTAAAGTGTCTAAAATTTTAGATTTTAAATCAAAAAGATAAAGATGTGTTTTTCTATTATCCAAATACCCTTCATAATCGGCTTTAAAGTGATAACGGTCTATTTCATAAGGTTGGCGAATCTTAGTTTTAGCCGTATCTGCAAAATTGGGATCCTTTATTTCAAACAGAATTTTACTAGCATCTTTAAACCATTGATAGCTTGAAATTTCCCCTTTGATATGTGTAATTTGAATAGGTTCTCCGCCTCGACGATCCATTAAATACAATTGATTGTCTTCTTCAGCCTCTTTTCCTGCTGTTAAATAGGAAATATATTTTCCGTCGGGACTCCAATTATAATTTGAAACACCCTTGGTTTGTTCTGTTAATGTAAGCGTCTCCGTCCCTTCTTTATTAATCATATATAATTTAGCAACCTGCTTATCTTTTTTAGCATCTGCTTTAGCTACAGAAAATAACACCCAATCTCCCTCTGGTGAAACAATTGGACTTCCAAATGTGCTTATATCATAAACTGATAGTGGACTTAATTTCTGTTTTGCCTTAACAATAGATTGTGCATTCAAATTAAAACTTACCAAAAAAGAAAGCAGGAGCATGTTTGAGAATATGCGCATAGAATTTATTTTATTAAATGTACGAACATATTTAAAACAAAAAAGCGAACTAGTCAATACTAATTCGCCTTTTACTAAATTATAAATTCGATTATTTAAATGTAAAGTGCAATGAAATTACATTTGAATTTAAATCTGTAGTTTGTACATAATGTCCAAATCTTAATTCTAAAGCAGATAAATAGGTATTATTAAATCCACCTGGAGGTGCGCTTCTTAATCCAACGCCTACATAATTACTACTAAATGCCGATGAAGCATAGTTGCTAGTGTAGTAGGTATCTTTTGGATTACCAACCGCATCAACTTTGTGGCCATACAAAGGAGCAAAGTATTTAGTAGCCGTTTGTGTATAGTATCTATAAAATGGAGATACCGAAAAGAACGGCGTTATTTTATACGGCACTTCAATGCTTGCCGTGTGAGAAGTTAATCCCCAATCATCGGTATAATATCTGTAATAAGATCTAATAATAACATCATCTCCCATAAAATAATTAACCCTCAAGCCAATAGGCAACTTGGTTCTAGAAGAGGGTAGTTTTTCAATTCTTTCTAAATGATTTTCAAATATAACTCGGTGAAAAGGAAGTCCTAAATATCCATCCTGTTTTACCAAATCAAATAATACAGCCATTTGTAGCGACTTATTAATTACCTGACTATAGGTTAAAGAAGTAGTATAGGTATTTCTTGGAGTAGTTGCAATTGAAGATTCGCCGCTACCACCTCCATAATAGGCAACACCCCCACCACCAGATTGGCTCGCATTGGTAGTAATTACCAATTGATCCAAGGGTGTAGTAATTGAGTTGGTTCCTGTTTTATATTTAGTAGAATCGTCAGATGGATATATCAATGAAACTTGATCAAAATAAGCAGATACTTTGGCGCCAAACTCACCACCTGTTTTATTTTTATAACCAACATGTCCATCCAATGCAAATGAAGTATAATTATATTCATGTGAATAATAAGTACCCAATCCAAATTCAGTTCCTTGATTTAAATTCTCAACAGTCCAATTAAGGGAAGGATACACTCTTGTGCCACCTGGATTAGATGCACCTGTTGGAGAAATATACTTTTGAGAAGCTGCAGTATGGTGATCAATTCCTAATCCTGCTGTAATGGTATGCTTATTCCCAGTCTCGCCATATCCAACTAATTTTAATTCTAAGAAATTAGAAAAATCATTTAATTGCTCTGATCCTGGTAGAGTAATTGCATTGGCGCCAACACCCAATATTGCGGTTCCACCACCTGTTACTGCCGAATGTGTTCCGTTTTGAGAATAGTAACTGGTAACTAAATTTATTTCTTCAATTTTTAATGGTCTTGATTGAAAAATATCTTGATACTTTTGAGCGATTTGAGAATAACCATGCAGAAACAATAAATACAATCCTATTAAGGTTAGCGATAATTTTTTCATTTAATGCGTATAACTATGAGTCAAATATTTTAATTAATTACAACCACAACCTCCACCTGTCTTACCGCCATTTGCACCAGATGCCCCCTCTTTATAAGATTGGAAATTCATTTCATTTTTTTCGACCTTTCTAGTTGACAAGGCCATTTCAGCATCATTCAATCTATTTTTTTGATACTCTTTTACCGTCTCACATGAGCTTGCTAAAACAACCAATAGCAATAAAGAAAAGAATGCGTAATAATTTCGTTTCATTTCATTTTTTTTAAGTAGTTAGTTTTATATTCTTTGTTGCATATAAAGTATTGTTATCATCAATTACAATGGCCTCAATATCATTAATTTGATTAATCATATTTAGTCCGGCTTCAATACCCATGATCATTACCGGCGTTGCCATTGCATCGGCCACTTCGGCATTAGTGGAAACGATAGTAACACTTTTGATTCCAGTAACCGGCAATCCAGTTTTAGGATTAATCGTATGTGAATATTTTACGCCGTCAATCATGATATATTTTTCATAATTGCCCGAAGTAGCAACTGATAATCCACTTACGTTCATATAAGAAAAAACACTTGAAGCCATTTCAGGATGCACAATTCCGATGGTCCACTTATTTCCATCTGGCATTAACCCCCAGGTGGTTAAATCTCCTGATGCATTAACTACCCCATTTTCCACACCGGCAGCGCGCATTACATTTTTTGCCTGCTCTGCTGCATAGCCCTTACCAATACCTCCAAAACCAATGCGCATCCCTTTTTGTTTTAAAAAAACAGTGGACGCTTCTTTATCAATAATGATATTCTTATAATTAATTAATCGCACACTTTGTTTTGCAATCTCTCTACTAGGCAAGCTTGTCATACTGGTATCAAAATTCCATAATGACTTATCAACCGATCCATAACTTATATCAAATGCACCTTGCGTAATATTAGAAATTCTTAAAGCCCTCTCAATTAATAAAATAATTTCTTCAGAAACTTTTACTGGCGAGATACCTGCATTTGTATTGATCAAATTAGTTTCACTATCCTCCGCATAGGTAGTTAAAAGCTTTTCAATTCTTTGAATTTCTTTAACGCCTATTTCAATTTTTTCATTTGCCCATTGTTCATCATCACCCACTACCGTAATCTCAAAATGGTTACCCATTAAGTGCATTGATTTTTTATGTAGTAATAATGCAGACATATTATTGATGATCTTGAATAGTTTGTTGTAGGTCAGCTATGAACTCGATTGGCGATGCGGGGAATCCCTCCCAACTTTTTACCACTTTACCATTTTGATCTACCAACACAGTTAATGGAAATACCCCTTTATCATTATATTTATCGGCTAAGTTGTCATTTAATTTTTGTTGAGCAGCTGGTAATTGATTTTTTTTAGCTCTCGGGAAATCTGCATTTAATAATACCAACTTTTCATTCGCCACTTTTGCAAAATCAGTCATCACAAAAACTTCTTTGTGCAATCTTATACATGGCCCACACCAATCAGAACCAGAAAAATTAACTAATATAAATTTATGTTCCTTTTGTGCTTTTTGTAACGCCTCATTATAATTATGTCCCCATTCCGGAGTAGGCGACATAAACGCAGATGAAATAATTAACAGTAAGGCAATTGCTATTCTCATATTATACTATTAAACTAATTTATATTTTACAAAGATCGTTCAAAACAAATGCCAGAACATCCATTAGTTTTGATTTTAACCATTTTATAAAGGAATTAAGGCTTTATTAAGTTATATATGAATCAAAACGCATTAAAGATTTGTCCATAAAAAAGGGCAGTATAGAAATACCGCCCGTCTTAACGATTGCTTGCCTATGTATATGATCTAGCTGTCATAGATGGGATCGAACCATCGTTGAGGGTTTTGCTGACCCCTGCCTCTCCACTCGGCCACATGACAATATTTGGCTAAGTTTCCTTAGCGTTAATTAGTTTTATTTGAATTTGGAAAATTAAATGCATCTTTTCTTTTTTTGACTTTGTCCTCATCGTTTTACCACCGCGGAGTAAGCCGCTCTCGGTTGGCACCCATTCAAGGATTCTTGATGACAACACAAATATAGTATTTTATTTCATATTGTCTACCATTTTTATAGACTTATTTTAATTAATCTTCTTAAATATTGATTATCAATATTTTATATATATTCAAAATCTGTTTTAGACGAAAATTTATATTGTTTGATACTATTAAGTATATAAAAGCGTTATTTAAATACTTGGTTTATAGAATACTAAGGTTTTATAACATGTTTATCAATTCACAATATGTAAGAATAGTGCTTGTAAGCACATTAATAATGTTAAGTGCACAAGTTGCTTTATGCCAAGTTTTAAATACAGATAAAACTTCAAACTTAGATTCAACAAAAAAAATTCAAAGTTCTATTTCATTGGCTATTTCAACGGATCAACAAAAGAAAAGTTTAGTAGACTTGTTTTATGCTGGAGATTTTACTTTGATTAGAAAAAATAATTCAACCACACTATACACTAAAATTGATCGTGTTACAAATGGTGGTGTTTCAATTCAGGATCTAGGTACATTTCAATTGAAAAATAATCATCGTATTGGAAAAAAATTATTTTTAGAAAGTTTTGTTCAATACCAATGGGATGGAGGTTTAGGATTGGATCGTAGAGCATTAGCAGGAATGAATCTTGTGCAGCATTTTAAAAATACTGAGACAGAAGATTTTTTTATGGGCGCAGGAATTTTTATGGAAAATGAAGCGTGGAACTTTTCGCAAGTAAATGATCAAACTTTAATTAACAATACGCCCATAAATGTTACACATCCAAAATTAAATTTAACTGCAAAATATTCTGTTGTAAATCCTACCACTAATTATGAAGTAATTATTAGGGCATTTAATCAATCGGGATATTTTGAAAATAAATTGAGTAATCGAACATCGGTGTTTACTACATTACAATTTCCAATAAGCAAAAAATTAACTACTTCCTTTAACATCGATTGTATATACGATACAGCGCCTATTGTGCCAATTGATCATTTTCATTATAATTACGCACAAGCACTAACTTATAGTTTTTAATTCAAGTTTATAAAGAACTATCTTTATTATAAATAATGGCATTAAAATGTTTATAGATAGCGCCTCTAGTCAATTCTTGATTATTATATTTTTAATTGCTACAATAGCTATTTGGATTAGTGGCATAAAACTAACTATTGCTATCGATGCCATTACTACGCATTTTAATTTAGGAGAGGCATTTGGTGGCATGGTATTTTTAGCAATCGTCACCAACCTTCCAGAAATTGCTATTACTGCAGTCGCGGCTTATCATCGCAATTATGATATTGCCATAAGTAATATTTTAGGAGGTATTACCATACAGACCGTAGTACTTGTTCTTATTGATATTTTTGGCGTGGGTCGTTCAGCACCCCTCACCGAAAAAGGCCATTCTAAAATATTAATTATTGAAGGGGCTTCGCTTATTTTTATTTTAAGCTTAGTTATTATTGGTAGTCAATTTCCTAGTACATTTTTTTTTGCAAGAAGCACTCCTTTTGAATGGATTATTTTAGCAATTTGGTTAGGGACTATCTACCTAAGCTCAAAATATTTAATAAAAAAGAAAACCCTTTTTGCACAAAGACAGGAAGTAAAAAATAATTTAAGAAATCCTAAGAGAAAATTCAAAGGATCCATTTACGCTGCATTTTTAGTATTAGGAGTTGGGGCTATCATTACCCTTTTTGCAGGTTGGAGTTTAGAAGTTACCGGCGAACAACTTGCAAATAGATGGGGTATGAGTGGTGTACTTTTTGGAGGTACTATACTTGCGCTTTGTACTGCCCTTCCTGAGATATCTACAGGTATAGCTTCGGCAAAAATTAGAGATTACAATATGGCAGTGAGCGATATTTTTGGAGGCAATGCATTTTTACCTGTTCTATTTTTAATGGCCTCATTTATTGGAAATGATGCCATTCTTCCCAATTTAAAACCGGCTGATATTTACTTAACAGTTTTAGGGATCATCCTTACCGGCATTTATATGATTGGTATGGTGCTGCATTCCAAAAAACAAATATTAAGAATGGGTGTAGACTCTTTTATAGTAGTTATTGTTTATTTATTGGGGCTATGGGGTTTACTAAAATTGGTTTAGACATTTCGCCTAAACCAATTCAGAATAGCTGCTAAAAGCAATGTATTTATCAGTAATGCTTACTTATTACCTAACACTAGAATTTGAAATGTACCAGGAATCATGCTAGGTCTTTTTTCCCCTGCTTTCAAAGCATCTAGGTCTGCTGTTGGTAAATAAACTAGATGAGTTGTTTCATCATTACCAATTGTTCTCGCCCCTTTTTTAGTCTTTATTGTATCAATTACTTTAAAATCATTTGCACTATTTTCTTTTACAATTGTCATGGTGCCTTCCCCATTTGAAGTATAAATATATTTTAAAGTATTATCAAATGCAACTCCATCACATCCTTCGCCAATTGGTAAATTGGCAACTACCTTACCACTTTTTGCATCTACAACGATTAATTTTTTATCTGTGCCTGCAAAAAGTCTATTTGTTTTAATATCAATAGCTAAGCCAGTAGGTTCTTCCCCTGGTGCAATGGACCAATGAGCAATTACTTTATTATTGGCTATATCTATTTTAACAATTTCATTTTTATCTTCTACATTCACATATACATTGCCAGCATTATCACTTACTGCTGTTTCTGGCTTTCCTCCTACTGGAATTGTAGCAATAACCTTATTTGTAGAAGGATCAATGATACTTAAGTCTTTACTTTTTCCATTACATGTAATAATTTTTTTAGAAAATTCTTCATAAAAAATAGCATCAGGATTTTCGCCTGTAGTAATTTTTGTTATCACTGCATTTGTATTTAGATCAAAAACAGTTACATCATTTGTTCTACCGTTACTAGTATACCCTTTTTGCAAATCATTTATAAAAGCAATGCCATGAACGCCATTCGTATTAGTAATAATTCCTAATGAATCGCCTGTAATTTTATCTAAAATATTTACTTGCGTGCCGTGAGACATGTATAATTTATTAGAAGATGGGTTAATTGTAATATAATCCCAACCTCCAGTGCTAGCAATGTGAAATGTTTTTTCTAACTTATAATGACTTGCTTGGGCATTTAGTTGACTAAAAGCCATAGATAATGTGACCATAGCAAAACATCCAAGGATTACTTTTTTCATAAATATGTTGTTTAATAATTGAAGTTAGTAATATATTATTTTGTTTTATATGCCATTCGTATAAAACTTGGTAAAACCACCAATAATAATGGTAAGGCAATAATAAAACCGCCTATCACTGCAATCGCCAAGGGTTGATGTAACTGTGCGCCTGTTCCTATTCCCAATGCTATTGGCATTAATGCAATAATGGCACCCAACGCAGTCATTAATTTTGGTCTTAACCTTGTTGAAATAGAATAAATAATGGCGTCATCAACATTATTAGTAATTTGATAGGATTCTTTAAACTGCAAGAAAGTGAAAATTGCATTTTCTCCAATAATACCAACAATCATAATTAACCCAGTATAACTTCCCACATTTAATGGAGTACCTGTCATAAATAGGCCCAAGTAGCTTCCACTAATTCCCAAGACCGCAACTAGTAGTATAATAACTGCAATTTTAAAGTCTTTAAATAAGAAAAGAATTACACCAAAAACCAATAAACTTGCAGCTATTAAAATTAATAGAAGTTCACTAAAGGATTGTTGTTGATCGGCATAAGAGCCACCATAAACAATAGCATAACCCTGTGGAAGTTGTATATTTTTTTGAATGGTAGATTGTATTTCCTTCATAACAGTTCCTAAGTCTCTACCCTCCAATCTTGCTGTTACTACACCCATTGATTGTAAATTCTCTCTTTGAATTTCAGCATCCCCATTATTAATTTGAACATTTGCCAATTGATTGATAGGCTTTAAATTTCCGTTAGGTAAAAAGATAAGTGTTTTGTGAATTCCCTTTACACTTAAATTTCGGCTACCTGGATAAACCATTCTAATATTTGTAAATTGTTCTTTATCATAAACAGCACCTACTACATTGCCTTCTAAACTTGATTGCATTTGAAATTGTAAATTAGCCGGGGTAATTCCATATTGAGCTAGTGTAGATGACTTTGGTTGAATATCAATAGAAGGACCTGCAATGACTATGCCATCAAAAACATCGGCTGTACCTTCCACTTTCCCAATCACAGCAGCAACATCATGAGATAAAGCTTTTAACTTATTTTGATCGGTTCCAAAAATTTTTACTTCAATAGGTTGAACGGAAGTCATTAAATCACCCAACATATCTCCAATCACTTGCCCAAAATCAATTCTTAATGCAGGCTGCGTGGATTCAACTTTTTTTCGAATATCACTAATGACTTCCTCAGTTGTTTTAGATCGATCCTTTTTTAATTGAATAAGATAATCTCCTCTATTTGGTTCGGTAATAAAAAAGCCCATTTGTGTTCCTGTTCTACGACTATATGCTTTTATTTCAGGAATTTGAACAAAGGTTTTTTCTACTTCACGAAGCATCCTGTCCGTTTCTTCCAATGAAGTTCCAGGAGGGGAACTATAATCAAATACAATACTACCCTCATCCATTTCAGGTAAAAATCCAGTTTCCAATTTTGGGAAAATATAAATAATTGAAAATACTAAAGCAACAATAAATGCAATACTAATAATAGGTTTTTTAATAAAGTAACCAACCCATTTTTGAGTTTTTACTTTATGCTCTTTTGATTTATTTTTATTAAAACTATTTGAATCTGCATTTTTAGTTAATAATAAATAAATTATTGGCAATATAATCCAGGTAACAAAAAAGGAACATACCAATGCAATGATCATGGTATTTGTTAATACTTTAAAATAAGCACCAGCTACGCCACTCATTAATTCAAAGGGCAAGAAAATGACAATGGTACTTAAAGATGATCCAATCATTGCAGGAAGTAAATAGCGAATTGCTTTTACAACTAAGGATGCAGTTGGTTCTTCAGGATGCTCTTCATGTGTTCTATGAATTTGTTCTACTACTACTATGGCATCATCTATAATTAATCCTATAGCAGCAGCCAAAGCGCCCAATGTCATTATATTAAAAGTCTGTCCAAACGCATATAATAAAATTAGCGTCAAGCCCAATATAATAGGAATAGTAATTAAAATGACAGTACTTGATTTTAAAGAACGTAAAAATAAAATGGCAACAAATATGGCTAATCCCAACCCAATCCATAAACTATCCGTAACACTTTTAATGGAATCTTGTACAAATTCAGCTTGAACATAAAATGGTTTAATAGTAACATCTTTAGGAATAAGTTTTTTAACTTCTTCTAATTTTATATTTAACTTATCTGTTAAACTAACTAAATTACTATTGGGTTGTTTTATTACAGCCAGAAGTAATCCATCTTTACCATTTGCATTTATCTTTACATATTCTTTTGCTTCTTGAATTTGAACATCAGCAATATCTTTAAGTAACACAATTCTTTTACCATCATTACTTAATACCACATTTTCCAATTGTGTTTTGGATGAAACAGCAGCATCCGTTGTAGTCAAATACAATAATCTATAATCTGCTAAATAACCATTTGACTTAATAAAATTAGTTTGAGACAATGCAGTATTAATAGCATCAGGCGTTATTCCAAGACTACTCATTTTTTGAGGATTCAAAGTAGCCCAATATTCTTTGGATTTGCCTCCAATAACACGAATTTCAGCAACACCTTCCACTTGAGATAAAAATGGCTTGATGGTATATAAGGCAAGCATTTTCATTTCAATAGGAGATCTAGTAGCGCTTTCTAATGAAAAACCTGCAATTGGCAATATTGAAGGATTCATACGTTCTACCGTTATATTTGTCTCCGGCGGAAGTGTATTTCGAATTTCATTTATTTTTGACTCAATTCTTTGTTGACTTATATCAATATTTGCATTCCAATCCATGAATGCAGAAATTTCACAACTACCCCTGCTAGTAGTGCTCCGAATTGTTTTTAAATCGGGAACTTGTTTTACTGCGTTTTCTAATTGACGAGTTACAGTTACCATCATTTTTTTTACAGGTAACTGACCTGCGTCTGCAATAATCTTAATTTTCGGAAAAGTGATTTCTGGAAATAAAGATGTTTGAAATTTACTATAAGCATAAAAGCCGCCTAACAAAATAAAGACGGCAACTACAGTTATAGGATTTTTATAAGAAGAGAAAAATTTTCTCATAATTGCTCAATTATTTTATAATAACAACTTTTGCAGTATCGCTTAAACCATAATGTCCAGTTAGCACAATTTTATCATTCACTGATAATTTTGGCTCCAACACTTCAACACTATTATTGTTTTCAATTCCTTTTTTTATGTCTACCCTAACTGCAGTATTACTATCTAATAATTTCATGATCCAAAATTCGGTTTGTATTTCATTAGATAAAACTGCTTCTTTGGCAACTGATACAATGTTTGATTTTGCTTGTTTTACTAAATTCACTTTTGCGATTAAATTTTCAGGAATGTTTTGATTATTATTAACCCTAATAATATATCGTTGAGTTTGAGATACTGGGTCAACTGTTGGTAATGGGGATTCGATAATTCCATTCAAAATACTTGCATCTGGTAATTTTAGTTGGATTTGTTTATTACTTAAAAGGAATGGTTTTAACTCATAAGGCAGGTCTAATAAAAAAACAAAACTTTTTGTATCAGTGATGGTAGCAATCACTTCCCCATCTTGTACATAATCACCTGCTTGATAATTAATTTGAGTGATATAACCAGTTCCAGGAGCTTTAACATGAATTACACCATTAAAATGAAGTGAGCTATCCATATTATGATTGCTATTTTCCAAAACACTTGCTTCCTTAGTTTTGATTACAAACAAATCATCCCCCTTGTGAACCAATTTACCTAAACTAGCATTTACCAATTGTAAATATCCATTTGTATTTGACTTTACATTTGTTTTAAGTAAAAAAGCAGATACTGCATTTAGCTCCACTTCTTCTCTCATATTCCCCATTAAAGGAGATGTTAAAGTAACGGGAGTGCCTATGACAGCTGCTACTTCAGCGGTATCTTCCTTGACATTATTTTTACAAGCCATAATGCTACTTAAAGCAATTGAAGCAAATATTATTTTGTAATGATTCATTTTAATTTTTATTTTTTATTCCAATAATTAATCTGATTTATAATCTGAAATTTATTTATAGCATTTTGAGTAACCGTATTTTTTGCAAAAAGATAGTTATTGATCGACAAAATATAATCTGTAATTCGTGCATCACCAGATTCAACTAATTTTTTTTGTGCCTCCATCAACATTTCAGCATAACCAATTTGTTTTTCAGAAACCGCTATAATTTTATCGGTTGCATTTAATTGTTGTACTAATTGTAAAATTTGTTGGTCATATTGTTTTTTAAAAAAGTCTCGATAGTCTTGACGTGTTTGCTCTGCTATTTTAATACGATCGGTTTGCATCTTTCTTTGATTGCCATCATAAATGGGTACTGTTATAGAAACGCCTGCACTAGCACCAAAATTTTTATAAGCATTTTCTGCAAAAGTGCTTAAATAGCCTCCATCTGCATATAAATTTACCTTCGGTTTATAGTTATACTTTATTTGCTCATTTGCGTTTTTTAACTTGAAACTATCTACAGTAAATTGTTGGTAATACACTGTATTTTCAACCATGGCAATTGGTTCAATTTTGATAGTTGGATTAGAGAGTTGAACTTGATTGGTATCTTTAATGCCACACAAATAATTTAGTGCTGCTACTTCATTTTGAAATTGAGCTTTTAACTGTTCAATTACTATCGCCTGTTGCTGAGATGCAACTAATATGTTTAAATAATCTGCTTGTTTATAAATTCCTTTTTCAGTAAAATTCTTTAATAAAGTTTGTTGTTTTAAAAGTAAGTCGTTGATGTTATTATTAAAACTAATTTGTTGGTAAACACCATAAGCAGTTATGTATTGAGCATTTATTGTTTTTATTAAATCCTGTGTCGAAATTTTACCTGCAATATTTAGGGATTCATTTAATAATTTAATAGCCTCGTGTTGATTATTGAGGTTTTCTTTACTAACTAATTTTTTAGTAGCTACTATTTGTTGTGCAAAATTGGTTCCATTGGTAACTGCATAATCATAGCCCCAACCATTTAAAGAAGGTGCATAATTATTGGTACTAACCCCATTTACTTGGGTTTTATAACCAGCTAAAATTTTTAAACTATCAATTAAATTAACAAGATGTTGATTTTTTAAATCTTTTAAAAGTGGACTATTTTCAAGACCTACTTGGATATAATCATCTACCTTTTTTTGCTGTGCAAAGCAAATATTAGTCAAAAGACAGACAATTACAATCGAAATAACATATTTCATTTCACAATTATTTTGTTGAAATTATAAAATCTGCTACCTAAATACTTAATTCAAGGGTAACATAAACAATTAACTTGTTCATTATAAATATGGCAGAACTTCATTATTTATAACGTTTTTTAAGTTAATATATTTTGTTAACTTAGGTTTATAATTAATTCTATGGCAAATCGTCGCAATTTTGTAAAGCAAATTGGCTTGTTGGCTGGTGCTTTTTCTGCTGAAAGCTTATTTAATCAAGCACATGCTGCTGAGTTTGAACACCAAAACCTCCTAAAAAATGGCCTATCCGCCAAAGAGTTAGCTACAGACGAAGATTACTGGTCCATCATTCAACAAAGCTATACAACCAGTCCAGCACTCATTAATTTAAACAATGGAGGGGTAAGCCCAAGTCCAAGAATTGTACAAGAGGCGGTGGAGCGATTTAATAAAATGACCAACGAAGGGCCTTCGTATTATATGTGGCGCATATTAGATCAAGGGCGCGAACCTTTAAGGTATAAATTAGCCGAGTTGGCGGGTGCTGATCCCGAAGAAATTGCCATAAACAGAAATGCAACCGAAGCATTAAATACAGTCATCTTTGGATTGAATTTAAAAGCAGGAGATGAAGTAATTGGGACTAAACAGGATTATCCAAACATGATTAACGCATGGAGACAAAGAGCAGAAAGAGAGGGCATTGTTTACAAACAAATTAATTTTCAGTTCCCAATAGAAAATGACGAGGAAATTGTTGCAGGTTTTGAGCACGCAATTACACCTAAAACTAAAATCATTCATATTACCCATATCATCAATTGGATTGGTCAAATTTTACCTGTAAAAAAAATCACCGCAATGGCCAAAAAACATGGTATTGAAACCATTGTAGACGGCGCACATAGTTTTGGACTTTTAGACTATAAAATTCCAGCATTAGGTTGTGATTATTTTGGAACTTCATTACATAAGTTTTTGTCTGCTCCAATAGGTAGTGGGATGCTATGGATTAAGAAAGAAAATATTGAAACAATTTGGCCATTGGTTTGTAATGACAAGCCAAAAAGTGCAGATATAAGAAAGTTTGAAACCATTGGTACAAGAAGCTTTCCCATTGAGCAAGGCATTGGGGAAGCAGTAAATTTTCAAAACGGAATTGGAAGTAAAAGAAAAGAAGAGCGTATTAGATATTTAAAAAATTATTGGGCAACACGTGTTCAAAACATCCCTAAAGTTAAAATACACACTTCCTTCAAAGATGAATACGCCTGCGCTATTTGTGGTGTTAGTATTGACGGCATGACTCCAGGCGAATTAGATAGTGCTTTATTTAGTAATTATAAAATTCATACGGTAGGAATCGTTTGGGAAAATATAAGCTGCGTTCGAATTACGCCACATGTATATACTAGAATACAAGATTTAGATAAATTAGTAATGGCTATTGATACTATTGCTAAAAAAGGAAAAGCTTAGTATAAAACCAAAACAATTCGGGAATTACTTTTAGAGATACCCCTACTTTTAAATACATCAAGTTTAAAAGTATGGGTTTTTTATTTTTTCAAAATCACAAAAAGGTTTGTGTTTATTTCCTTTTGGGAGTAGTGGGTGATGGAAATGCTCAACATGCCAATACAATACATTTTATTGACCCATACACTTTAAATGTAATGGGTAATACTTATCCGTTCAACCATATCTCATTGGACTGGAGTGTTGGCGAAGCTCCCCTTGTTCAAATATTAGACTTACAAAAACAGTATCAATTATCTACAGGTTTTTTACAAGGCAGTTATTACCCACAATTACTCTACCAACAACTAGATAGTTTTGCCATTCAAATTAAAGTAGGGCCTAACCCGTTTAGCAATCGCATCATTATTCAAAGCAAAGTAGATGATCTTACTATTACATCCATTCAGTTAATTGATTTTCAAGGGAGCAAATTATACAATTCATCCGAACAGTTTTCAGGACTTCAATTTTATAAAGAAATAATTATAAAAAAATTGATAGTCCCAGTTTGCTTTTTGGAAATACAGTACACTATCTCTGATCATATTTATAAATCAAAATATTTAAAACTAATTCAGCATTAAATGAAATTCATACTATCATTGATTGTATTACTACTAATTTTTATAAACTTATTGCATGCTCAAAGCAATAAGGGAATTCACTTTCAAGCCATTGCTCGAAACGAAAATGGATTAATTATTCCTACAAAACAAATTACCTTACGTATTTCAATTTTAACTGATTCCATCCAAGGAATGATAATTTATCAAGAAATAAAATCAGTCACCACTAATATGCTTGGACTATTGTTTATTGATATTGGAAATGAGGAACCGGGAAAAGTTGTAACGATTGGAAGTTTTAATGAAATTAACTGGAGTTCAAAATCTTTTTATTTACAAGTAGAGCTGGATCCTAATAATGCTTTGTCTTTTTTAAACGCGGGTATTGAAAAAATAAACTATGTGCCACTTGCTTTGTACGCAGACAAATCTAATATGGTGGAAAGTATTGTTCCTATTGAGTTAGGAGGTACAGGGGTGGGAAGTATAAAAGAAATAGTTAAGCTATTAAATATGGAAAAAGTAAACAATACCCCAGATAGTTTAAAGCCCATTAGTAATGCTATGAATAGTGCACTCAATGAAAAATTAAAAAAATCAGACACCCTATATTTAAGTAACAGAATTAATGCAATTCCAAAAATAGATACCTTAATCATTAACAATAAACTAAATCAAAAATTAAATACGATTGACACTATAAAATTGTCCAACCGCATCAATTTAAAATTAAACATGAGCGATACTGTTAGTTTAAGTAATAGAATAAATAATAAAATAAATATAGGTTCATTAAGTAGTAATGACATTATGAGCGGTCTAGGTTACGCTCCCGTAAAAAATAATTTTGGAATTTTTTACGATTCTTCAAAACAAATAACAAATATTGCAACGGCTACAGCAATTAAATTTAATTTTCAACAAGCGGGTTCTAAAATAAATACAGCATTAAATACCTCAGGAAACCCAACAAGAATAATGGTTGTAGAGGCAGGCACTTATCAACTGAACTATGTTTTACAGTATATTAAACCTGATGCAGGAACGGATGAGGTAAGTATTTGGTTAAGAAAAAATAGCAGTGCCTATCCCAATACACATACAAGCTATCTGATTCAGGGTGGTAACTTTAAAAATATTTTTGCTGGAAACTATTTTATAGAACTTGGGGCCAATGATTATATTGAACTATTTTATAGTATTAAAAATAGTAACACTACACTTTATGGTACCACTCCAATTACCACTACTCCTTCAAGACCAGCCACTCCTTCGGCCTATTTAAGCATCCACTCAGTAAATTAACCAAAAGGTTGCTCAATAGAGATACTCTGTTTTGTAAAAAAGTGAGGGCCATCTTCACCAATATATAAACAGTCCTCTAATCTTATGCCAAATTCACCAGGAATTGAAATTGTGGGTTCATTGCTAAAACACATACCAACTTGAATTGGCGTTTTATTACCTTTTACAAAATTGGTCCACTCATGTCCATCTAATCCAATGCCATGACCAGTTCGGTGCGGTAAACCGGGCAATTGATAATTTTTATGAAAACCTGCTTTTTCAATAACTGCTCTAGCCGCGGCATCTACTACTTCGCATGGTGCTCCAATTTTAATAGCAGCAAAAGCGGCATCCTGTGCTTGCTTTTCAGTATTCCAAACGTCAATTTGACGTTGAGAAGGTTTGCCTACACAAATGGTTCTTGATATATCTGATTCATAGCCTTCGCATGTAGTGCCTCCATCAATTAATACAATATCTCCTTCCTGAATAGTTTGTGGCGCAATACTTCCATGTGGTAATGCCGAATATTTTCCTACAATCACCATGGCGCCACCACTAAAACCTAATTTTCTAAATGCACTACTTATATTACCGCTGAATTCGGTTTGAGACATTCCAGGCTTAATACTTGGAAAAGCTAATTTATACGCTTCAATAGTGACATCATTGGCAATTTGTAACAATGCAATTTCTGCCTTGCTTTTAATCATTCTACAACCTGCTGTAATTGGAGTAGCATCCACTATTTCCATACCTGGTGCTGCTTTTTTAACTCCGTCTGCAATAAAAAAACGAACACGTTCTTCCATTCCAATTTTATGATACACCACACCTCTGTCCTTTACAGCTTCGACTATTAAAGCATAAGGGCTTTCATGTTCTTCCCAACAACGCACTTCATCACCAAATGCTGGCTTAATCAATTCCTTAGCACGATCTTCTTCAAATTTTGGACAGATATATATAATAGATCCTTTTGCTGGTATTACCACACCAAAGGTTCGCTCACTTTGACCCCATCTCATACCCGTAAAATAAAAGCAAGAGGTAGTGCCTTCTAAAAAAATGGCATCTATTTTTTGTTGCCCCATTAATTCCTGTGCTCGAGCAATTCTTTGCTTTCTTTCATCTACTGAAATTGGTACTACTTTATCCTTAAAGCTAGTATTTACAGTAGTTGTTGCATTATTTTGACCTATTGCATACTTGCTTAATGGAAGTGTGGCAGCTGTTAATGCAGAGAGACCTAAAAATTTTCTTCTATTGAATTGAGTATCTTTTTTCATAATCCAAATTTGAATTTTACCTTTTAAAGATATTACTTATTCTTATAGATTTTATTAACTATAATAGTTTAAATTTATAATGCACAAAAACGATTACTTGCCCTTTTATTGAAAACCTATGTTAAAAAATTGCACGCGTGTTGGATTATTACTATATCTTATAATTTGCTCCTATATTTCCTTTGCACAAAAAAAGAATGCACATATTCAATATCATATTCACAAAGCAACAGATCCAATTATCTTGGATGGAAAAATGGAGGAAGCGAGTTGGAAAAATGCAGAAGTAGCAAAAGATTTTGGAATGGTATTACCAATGGATACCAGTATATCCAATTTACCTACGCAAGTGCGTATGACCTACGATGATAAAAATATTTACATTTTGGCCATTTGTTTTAAACCCTCCAAGGGAAAAGACATGGTAGAGTCTCTAAAAAGAGATTGGAACTTTGGCAAAAACGACAATTTTATTGTTTTTATGGACACTTATGGTGACTTAACCAATGGATTTGCATTTGGCGCCAATGCAGTTGGTGCACAATGGGATGGTACAATGTATGATGGAGGAAGTGTGGATTTAAATTGGGATAATAAATGGGTTTCTGAAATAACGAACGATGATAAAAAATACGTTTGGGAAGCAGCCATCCCTTTTAAATCTATTAGATACAAAAAGGGAATTAAAGAATGGGGGATTAACTTTAGTAGAAACGATTTAAAAACAACCGAAAAATCAAGCTGGGCTCCGATGCCAAGAAATTTTCCTACTGCATCACTTTCTTATACTGGCAATTTAATTTGGGATCAAGAGCTACCTAATCATGAAAATAATATTTCATTTATTCCCTATTTTAAAACAAACTATTCAAGAAGTTTTGCAAATAGTGATGGAAGTAAAATAAATACTCCAAGTACAATTGGAAGTGAATACGGATTGGATGCAAAAGTGAGTTTATCGTCTTCTTTAAATTTAGACCTTACTTTAAATCCAGATTTTTCTCAAGTAGAAGTAGATAGACAGGTTACCGACCTTAGTAGATTCGAATTATTTTTTCCAGAAAAGAGGCAATTTTTTTTAGAGAACGCTGATCTTTTTTCTAACCTTGGATTTGCCAGCGTACGTCCGTTTTTTTCAAGACGTATCGGATTGAATACCAATATTGATTTTGGCGCCAGAATGAGTGGACAAATTAATAAGCAATGGCGTATAGGAATCATGGATATGAAAACTGCAGCTAGTATAGATAATAATACCATTGCTCAAAATTATTCAGTGCTAGCAGTACAAAGAAAATTATTTAAGAAATCGAGCATTGAACTTTTTTATATAGATAAAACAGGAATTGAAAATAAATCAGCAATAGATACTGTTTATGCTGGCAATTCCTACAATCGAAATATTGGTTTTGAATATTTAATTGCACCTTCCAATAATAAATGGTCTGGTAAAACTATTTTTATCAAATCATTTACACCCAATAAAACGGGTAATGATTTTTTAACGGCAAGTAGCTTACAATACAATACCAGAAACCTTATTGTTGCATGGCAACATGAAATAGTAGGCAATAATTATAATGCCGAAGTAGGATATGTTCCTCGTAATAATTATATCAAGTTTGCTCCGACTATTACAAAGTTATTTTTTCCAAAAAGTGGTGCCATCTTAAGTCATGGCCCTCAATTAAGTGCTACTTATTATTACAACAACAACTTTGTTGGCACTGATAATACAAAAGCGTTAACCTATTTAATTACCTATCGAGATAAAAGTACTTTGTCTGGAGTAGTTCAAAACGATTATGTTGAATTACTAGCACCATTTGATCCTACTAGAATTGGAAAAACACCATTAGCAGTTCATACAAAGCATCAATGGAATACTACTGGCTTTGATTGGATATCTGCTCCTCAGCATCAAACTACTTTTAGTTTGTCAACGAGAGTGGGTGGATACTATGCAAATGGAAATTTAGTGAGTGTGAGTGGTGATATTGGTTATAGAATTCAACCATTTATAAACTTTGATTTTGCAGCTACTTATAATAAAATTTCTTTGCCGCAACCCTGGGGAGAAAACAATTTTTTACTACTTGGCCCAAAAATGGATGTGACCTTTACCAATAAAATATTTTTCACCGCATTTTACCAATACAATGAACAAACTAAAAACATTAACTTTAATACCAGATTTCAATGGAGGTATAAGCCAGTGTCTGATTTGTTTATAGTATATACTGATAATTATTATATTGGTCCCGTATTTATAAAAAATAGGGCAGTGGTTTTAAAATTCACTTATTGGTGGAATAAATAAAATATATGAAGCGTATTATTATAGGAATATTATTATTGACTTTAGGATTAAATGCAAGTGCTCAATCGAATAAAAAAATTAAGCTTGCCATTGATTCTATTTTAGCACGGTATTCCCATCCCAATGAACCAGGTGCTTCCGTATTGGTACTAAAAAATAATAAAATCGTTTTTAAAAAAGGATATGGTGTAAGTAATATAAATACAAATGAGCTCGTTAAACCTACTACTAATTTTAGACTCGCCTCAGTAACAAAACAGTTTACAGCTATGTCTATTTTGTTATTGGAGCAAAAACATAAACTTTCATTAGAGGACCCAATTTCAAAATATTTTTCAATCCTCCCTCCCTATATTGCTAAAATAAAAATTAAAGATTTACTTACACATAGTTCAGGCTTGATAGATTATGAGGACTTAATGCCAGTAACTCAAACCGTACAATTGCATGATACCAATTGCTTACAATTAATGTTTATGGCAGATTCATTATATTTCCCCGCAGGTACACAATATAAATACAGCAATACAGGTTATGCAATACTGTCTTTAATTGTAGAGCAAGTAAGTGGAAAGCCATTTGCTCAATTTTTAATAGAAAATATTTTTAAAAAGCTTAAAATGAAAACGACTGTTGCTTTTGAAGAGGGCAAAAGTACAGTGGCAAATCGGGCTTATGGAAATACATATGAGCAAGGAAAATGGATACAAACAGATCAAAGTTTAACTAGTGCTGTATTGGGAGACGGAGGCATTTACACTAATGTTCAAGAATATACAAAATGGATTAAAGCATTGTGGAACTATGAATTAATTGATCAAGCACAACAAGAAAAGGCTTGGTCAACAACAACATTAGATAATGGAAAAACTATTGATTATGGATATGGATGGCATGTAGAAACATTCCAAGGCATTACCCATCCGTTTCACGATGGAAGCTCCATAGGATTTAGAAACTCCGTAGGATTATTTCCTGATCAAAAATTAATGGTCATTATTCTTACCAACAGAAGCGAGCCTGACCCTATTGAAGAGGTACATAAAATTGCTGCACTATATCTAAAATAATTGTGCGTTTTTGTTTAATTTAAACGCATGAAAAAACGCTACCAAGTCTTATTTGTATTGTCATTACTATCCATGATTACTTTTTTGGATAGAGTAGCATTATCATCTGCGAGTAGCAATATCATGAGTGATTTGCATATTAGTACCGTTAAATGGGGATGGATATTAGGTATGTTTACTTTATCTTATGCAAGTTTTGAAGTGCCAACAGGATGGCTGGGTGATCGTTTTGGTGGAAAGAATATTTTAATTAGAGTAGTCATTTGGTGGTCAATATTTACCATATTAACAGGTATCTCTACCGGATTTATTATGTTATTGATTGTAAGATTTTTATTTGGTGTAGGTGAAGCAGGTGCCTATCCCAACACTTCCATTATTTTAGCGAAATGGTTTCCAGTACTTGAAAGAGGGCGCGCGCAAGCTACCATTTGGGGTGCGAGTAGATTAGGTGCTGCCTTGACTCCTTTTATTGTTTTACCTATTCAGCAAAAATATAGTTGGCATGTTTCATTTTATACTTTGGGATTTGTAGGATTGGTTTGGGTATTGTTTTTTATTTTTTGGCAAAAAGAAGATCCTACACATAGTAAGCATATTAAAAAAGAAGAGTTAGATGAAATATTAGCAAAAAGAGATTTGCCCTTACAAATTGAAAATGAGAAAACTTCATTTTGGTCGGGATTTAAAAATAAGTATTTAGGATTTTTATTACTCATGTACATCTGCTATGCAATTGGTGCTTACTTTTTTCAATCCTGGTTTCATACCTATCTGCAAAAAGGAAGACAAATACCAGAAGAACAATTAATATGGGCTTCTTCAGTACCTTATTTATTAGCCGCGCTTGGTTGTTTCACAGGCGGATGGTTAAGTGACATTGCTTGTTTGAGATGGGGTAAAAAATGGGGCCGTCGTATCGTGCCCATGGTTGGTTTATTTGTTTCAGGTATTTGTATCATGACCGCATCCATAATTAATGATAATTTAACATGCATCATTTTACTTGGCATAGGCATGGCATTTATGGATGTGACAGCACCAGTTGCTTGGGCTGTTGCTATGGATATGGGAGGTACAAAAAGTGGAACAGTTTCAGGGGCAATGAACTCCGCAGGCTTGCTAGGGGCCTATTTGAGCACAGTTGTGTTTGGTTATCTTGCAAACGCGTACGGATATTATTTACCCGTTTTGTATATTGGCATGATTGTATTTTGTGGCACTTTCATTTGGCTAAAAATTGATGCCACACAAAAAATTCAATTCCGTAAAATCAGTACCTTGTAGTAACAAATTGTTACTATGAAAAAAACGCTTCTTTGTTGCATCATTTTGCTGCAATCTGCAATGGTATTTGCCCAGCCCAATGTCAATACGAGTAATAAAATTCAACTACCCAACGGATGGAAATTAAGTCCTGCAGGTAAAAGTTTGCCATTAGGTGACTTGCCTTTAAACATGGCCATTTCTAAATCAAAAAAATTAATGGCAGTGACCAATAATGGTCAAAGCAAACAATCTTTACAATTAATAGATTTAGTAAATGATAAAATTGCTGACACCATAACAATTGATAAATCATGGTTGGGCATTGTTTTTAGCCCAGATGAAAAATCGGTGTTTGTATCCGGCGGAAATGATAATTGGATTTTACAATACGCTATTTCAAATCAAAAATTTAAATTAATAGACTCCATTAAATTAGGAGACAAGTGGCCAAACAAAATTTCGCCAGCAGGCATGTGCATTGATGAAGCACAACAAAAACTATATGTGGTTACAAAAGACGACAATGCTTTATACACTATTAATTTAATGACTAAGAAAGTAATACAAAAAACTTTTCTTCCCGCTGAAGCTTATACCTGTGTTTTATCTCCAATAAAAAATGAATTGTATATAAGTTGTTGGGGTGGGAAAAAAATAATTGTGTTTAGTACAACTAGTAATCAAATCATTAAAGAAATTGGTGTAGGCACACACCCGAATGATATTTGTATTACAAAAAATGGCAAGTTATTGTATGTGGCAAATGCCGAAGACAATAATGTATCGGTAGTGGATTTGTCTATTTACAAAGAACTAGAAGTATTGAATACGGCCCTGTACCCTAATGCACCAGCAGGTTCTAGCACCAACGGGGTTGCATTAAGTGAGGATGAAAAAACTTTATACATTGCCAATGCAGATAATAATTATATAGCCGTTTTTGATGTTAGCAAAAAATTAGAAAGTCATTCTAAAGGATTTATTCCTGTTGGTTGGTATCCTACAGCAGTGAAAACAGCGCATGGAAAAATATATGTTACGAATGGAAAAGGATTTAGTTCATTTCCAAATCCATTAGGACCTGATCCATATAAGCGAGGTGCACAAATGGCTTACCAGCAAGGTTTAATTAAATCAGTTGAAGACAATCAATATATAGGTGGACTGATGCAAGGAACTTTAAGTATCATTAACACGCCATCTGAAAAACAATTGGGATTATATGCTGCTGCTGTATATGAAAATACTCCTTACACTAAGGTAAAAGAAAATGCTTCATTTGCAGAAGCGGGTTCAGTGATACCACAAAAAATTGGACAGCCCTCTTCCATTAAACATGTATTTTATATTGTAAAAGAAAACAGAACCTACGATCAAATATTAGGAGATGTGGCAGCTGGTAATGGAGATACGAGTTTAGCACTATTCGGCGAAAAAATTACACCTAATCAACATGCACTTGCAAAGGAGTTTGTTTTGTTAGATAATTTTTATGTGGATGGAGAAGTAAGCGCAGATGGACACAACTGGACACTCGGTGGATATGCTAATGATTACTTGGAAAAAAACTGGGTAACAAGTTATGGAGGTAGAGGGGGGAATTATGACGCAGAAGGTACCCGAGAGATTGCGAATAATAAAAATGGTTTTATATGGGACTTTGCAAAAAGAGCGGGGGTAAGTTATCGTACTTATGGTGAGTTTGCAGATGATTACAAACCCAATTTACCAGTATTGAAAAATCATTTTTGTACTTATTACACAAGTTGGGATCAAAAAGTGAGAGATACCACAAGAGTAAGTCAATGGAAAAGAGATTTTGATTCCTTATTGGCTATCAATGCTGTGCCTCAATTAAATACTTTAAGATTAATTAACGATCATACCGAGGGTATGCGCTTAGGCCGACCATCACCATACGCACATGTTGCTGATAATGATTTGGCCGTGGGGATGTTTGTAGAATATTTAAGCAAAAGCCCAATTTGGAATGAATCTGTTGTGTTTATTGTAGAGGATGATGCTCAAGACGGACCAGATCATGTAGATGCCCATCGTAGCCCAGCTTATATTGCGGGCGGATTTGTAAAAACAGGATTCGTGGATCACAGTATGTATTCAACTTCATCTGTATTAAAAACCATTGAACTTATTTTGGGCATGCAACCCATGAGTCAATATGATGCAGCTGCCAATACTTTATGGAAATGTTTTGATAAAGCAGCTACACATAATGGATTTATTGCTAAACCGAATCAATGGGATTTGAACGAAAAAAATACGGCTGTGAATGCAATGCAAAAAAAGAGTGAGGCATTCAATTTCAAAAAAGAGGATAGTATTAATGAACATGATTTTAACGAAGTGCTATGGAAAGGATTAAAAGGCGAAATGGCCATTGTTCCGACACCTAAGAGAGCAGCTTTTTTACAAATCAAACAGACTAAAGACAAAAATGATTAATTAAAGGGTTATTTTTGTAGTCAAGAAATTGGTTTACTATGTATAGTTTTAAAACAAAATTGTATTCACTGCTATTAATCGTTTTAACGATTTTTAGTTGCGGAAAAAAACAAGCGTCAATACATCCAGTTATTGAAAAAATTACAGCTTCGGTATATGCCTCAGGAACTATAAAAAGTAGTTCACAATATGAAGTATATTCTAAGGTAAACGGAATTATTGAAAATATATTAGTGAGCGAAGGTGCGGAAGTTAAAAAGGGGCAAACTATCATTGCGCTCTCCAATAAAGCACAATCCTTGGGACTTGAAAATGCAAAATTATTAGCCAACTATTCTTCGGCAGAAACTAACCAAGAAAAATTAAAGCAGGCACAAAATGAATTAGAGGTTGCTAAATTAAAAATGGATAATGATGCTTCCTTATTAGATCGTCAAAAAAAATTGTGGAGTAATGAAATTGGAACTAAAAATGATATTGATCAAAGAGAGCTTACTTATAAAAATAGTACTGCACAATTTAATGCGAGCAAACTAAAATTAAATGATTTGAAAAAGCAGATTGATTTTCAATCTCAACAAACCAATAAGAGCGCTTCCATTTCTGCAACCACTTTAAATGATTATTTGATAAAGTCAGATATTAACGGAAGATTATTTAGCATTAATAAAGAAGTGGGTGAAATGGTCACCACACAAACACCGGTTGCAATTATTGGAGATGCCAATCATTTTTATGTTGAAATGCAAGTGGACGAATATGATATTGCAAAATTACAAAAGGGACAAAAGGTAATGATATCAATGGATAGCTATAAAGGGAAGGTTTTTGAAGCCATGATTAATAAGGTATATCCTATCATGAATCCTAAATCAAAATCCTTTAAAGTAGATGCCATTTTTTCAAATCAGCCCGAAAATTTATACCCTAATTTAAGTGCACAGGCAAATATCATTATTGAGGTGAAAGAAAAAGCAATTACCATTCCGCGCGCTTATTTAATTGACAATGAGTATGTCTATTTAGAAAATAATGAAAAGCGTAAAGTAAAAGTTGGATTAATGGATTATGAAAAAGTGGAGATACTAAGTGGCATTTCTACAAATGATGCTTTGGTAAAAACCATTCAATGAGAAAGCGTTTACTCTTAAATATAGCCAAGTCGCTCCTGCTTGCCAGGTGGAGACAAACTTTAGTAGCCGCTGTAGGAGTCACTTTTAGCATTACTATGTTTATTACTTTATTAAGTTTTATGTCAGGGTTGAATGATTTATTAGATGGCCTCATACTCAATAGAACAGCCCATGTAAGAATTTACAATGATATTAAACCCAATGCCGATCAACCCATTAATAAAAGTAGTATCAATGCTAATGGACATAATTTTATTGGTTCTGTAAAATCTGATGCCAACCGACAAGCTATTTACAATAGCGAGGCCATTATGAAAGCCATTAAAAATGATCCACGCGTATTGGGCCTTTCCCCAAAATTGACTGCACAAGTATTTTTTAATGATGGTAGTATTGATATTACTGGAAGTATTTTTGGGATTAATCCCAGCGAAGAAACAAAGCTTTATCACTTTGACGAATATATTACCACCGGTAATTCAGCAGATTTAACTAAAATAAATAACAGTATTATTTTAGGCAAAGGATTGGCAGATAAATTATTGGTACAAATTGGAGATGCTGTACAAATTACGACTTCAAAAGGGGATTTATTTCAATTAAAAGTAGTGGGTACCTTTCAATCTGGTATCAAAGATTTTGACAATGTACAGAGTTACGCCTCTTTAAACACCGTACAAAAAATATTATCTGTACCAAATGACTATGTTACAAGTATTCAGGTAAAATTAAAAGACATTACTCAAGCACCAGCTGTTGCAAAAGAATATCAACAGTTATATCAAACAGATGCCGAAGATATTCAAACAGCCAATTCGCAATTTGAAACAGGAAGTTCCATTCGAACTTTAATATCTTACTCCGTTGGAATTACTTTATTAATTGTAGCAGGATTTGGAATTTATAATATTTTAAACATGATGATTTTTGAAAAAATGGATTCCATCGCTATTTTAAAAGCAACTGGATTTTCAGGAACTGATGTTAAAAAAATATTTATTTACATTGCTGTAACCATTGGAATTTTTGGTGGTTTACTAGGTTTATTATTTGGATTTGGACTCTCTGCTATCATTGATCAAATTCCTTTCAACACTGCTTCTTTGCCTACGATAAAAACCTATCCGATTGTTTATAACCCTAGGTTCTATTTTATTGGAATTATATTTTCATTTATCACCACTTATTTTGCAGGATGGTTCCCTGCAAGAAAAGCTAGTAAAATTGATCCAGTTGTGATCATTAGAGGAAAATGAAATGAATACAATTTTAGAAGCAAAAAATATTAATAAATTCTTTCATGACCCTGAAACCATTCAGGTTTTGGAAAATATAAACTTTAGTATTAATAAAGGGGAATTTGTTTCACTCACTGGAAAATCAGGGTGTGGAAAATCAACACTGCTATACGTTCTATCCACTATGGACACGGATTATGAAGGAAGCTTATTCATTGATGGGATTGAAATGCCAAAGAAGAATGAAGCTTTTTTAGCAAAAATTAGAAATGAAAAAATTGGATTTGTATTTCAGTTTCACTATTTATTAAATGAGTTTAATGTTTTAAAAAATGTAATGTTGCCTGGTTTAAAATTAAATAAATATAGTGCCGACGAGGTGGAACATCGTGCCATGGAAAAATTAAAGATATTGGGTATTGAACATTTAGCTTTAAAACAAGCCAACCATGTGTCAGGAGGTGAAAAACAAAGAGTGGCAATTGCAAGAGCATTAATAAATGATCCACATATTATTATGGGGGATGAGCCAACCGGAAACTTAGATAAAAAAAATAGTGATCTGGTTTTTGATATTTTTAATCAACTTTCAGATGAATTCAATCAAACTTTGTTAATTGTTACACATGATCCAAGTTTTGCAGAACGCACGCATCGTATTATTAAAATGGAAGACGGAAAAATTATTTCCTAAAAAATTATATTGATAGACTTGTTCTAATTTTATTTTATGCTTATATTTAAGTATAAAACGATTGCTATGAACAATGATCAACCACAAGGCATGGTTCCAACCATGGTGCCTACCATGACGCCCACAATGGCAACACCCAATAGTAATGCCCACAAGGATATTCCTGGAAATCCTTCTACTGCAAAAAGTAGTGCCGAAAAATTAAATGACCGTTCCAACGGCAAACCACTTCGTGTATTGAGCGAGGATGATTGGAATTTTTGGATTCATAACGGATACATTGTTATTAAAAATGCAGTGCCTCGTGAACAAGCTTTAGCAACTGCACAATTCTTATGGGAGTTTGAAGAAAAAGACCCTAACAATAAAGAAACCTGGTACACTGCACCAAGAGCCGAAATGAAAATGAAAGAATTAGCTGGTACAGGCATGGTAGAGTGTTATAATAACCAACATCAGTGGAACAATCGACAAATGCAAAGAGTATATGATGCCTTTGTAGATATTTGGGGTACCGAAAAATTATGGGTAACTATTGACCGTGCCAATTTAAATTTTCCAATTCGTCCAGGTCATGAATACAAAGCTTTTATTCATTGGGATTATGATCCAGAAACAAAGCCAGTAAACGTACAAGGAGTATTAGCGCTAGCTGATCAAACTGACGAAAACATGGGTGGCTTTCAGTGTATTCCTGAATTATTCAGAACCTATGATACTTGGAAATTAACGCAACCTGAGGACAGAGACCGCTACAAACCTGACACCACAGGCTTTACACCCACTAAAGTAAAATTAGAGGCAGGAGATTTATTGATTTTTAATAGTTTAGAGCCACATGGCATTAGGGCAAATAATAGTGAGGATAAGGTTCGTATTGCACAATACATTTCGATGATGCCGGCCGAGGAAGACAATGAGGCATTAAAAGAATGGAGAATCAATTCTTGGAAACATCGCATTGCACCAGAAGGATATGCATTCCCTGGTGATCCAAGAAATTGGGAACAAACTAAATACGAAACAGCGGTGTTAACTGATTTGGGAAAAAAATTATTAGGTCTAGAAAAATGGTAAATTTATAAATGATAAATGATATTATTCCAAACACTAAGCTCAACAATGGTATTTCAATGCCTTTGTTGGGCTTAGGTGTTTATGACATGTACCAAAAGCAAGCTGAACAAGCCGTAGAAACTGCCCTTGAAATAGGCTATCGATTAATTGACACAGCAAGCATGTATGAAAATGAAAAAGAAATTGGAAATGCCATAAAAAATAGTGGGGTAAAAAGAGCTGAAATATTTTTAACCACCAAGTTAAATAATACCAATCACGGTTATGACCAAGCACTCAAAGCATTTGATACAAGTTTGCAATTATTATGTCAGGATTATGTAGACTTATATTTAATTCATTGGCCCATAAAAGAAGGCAGAGCTGATTCTTGGAGAGCTTTGGAGCGTATTTATCAAGAAGGTCGCGCTAAAGCTATTGGTGTGGCTAACTATACCCTTCCCTTTTTAAATGAATTAGCTAATTACAGCAATATGACTCCTGCAGTCAACCAAATTGAATTTACGCCCTGGATGTTTGATAAAGCAACATTTGATTATTGTAAGCAATCTCATATTCAATTACAATCCTATTCCCCTATTACTCGCGGGATTAAGTTTACGGATAAACGACTTAAGGGTCTCTGTGAGAAATATCAAAAAACACCAGCTCAGATAATTTTAAACTGGAATATTCAATTAGGGGTTTCTACAATACCTAAATCATCTCAAAGAGAAAGGTTACAGGAAAATTTTGACGCAGTTAATTTCACATTGGATGCACAAGATGTTGAATTTATGAATACATTTAATGAAGGATTTCGCATATGTGATGATCCCATTATTTTCTTATAAAAATTTTAAATCAAATATTATAAAAACTATTTTATGAAAAAAATATTATTCCTACTTGCATTTACCATTAGCATGTCAGCCGTTCAAGCGCAAAACAGAACTGGCGAATTAAAACATATTGTTTTATTTACTTTCAAAGCAACCTCAACGCCTAAGGAGGTGGAAAATGTGGCAAAGACATTTGCTGCCTTATATGGCAAAGCGCCTCAGGTTAAAAAAATGGAATGGGGGATTAATATGAGTCCAGAGCATTTGGATCAAGGATTCACACATTGTTTCACCCTAACTTTCAATTCTGAAAAAGATTTAGCGGATTATCAACAAAATCCTGATCATAAAGCTTTTCAAGCAGTTTTAAAACCACATATGGATAAAGTATTTGTGGTGGATTATTTTGTAGAGCCTAATAAATAAAGTGTGAAAATTATAAAGATTAGTTTTATTGGTATAGTATCTTTTTTAATATTATTCGCTTCTGTATTTGCACAAAAAGATATTCCTAAAAATATATTAATTACAAAATACACAAATGCGCATTCAAAATTTATGCCTATCATGGGTATGCGTGTGCACTATCGAGATGAGGGTAATGCATTAGATAGCATACCACTTGTTTTAATTCATGGCACTTCCTCATCGCTACATACTTGGGAGCAAGTAGTTACTATTTTAAATACTACAAGCTATGGAAACAAAAGAGTCATCACATTAGATATGCCAGCCTTTGGATTAACTGGACCTAATCCAGAAAACAAATATTCATATGAAAATTTCATCCAGGTTATTGATTCACTGTTAATTAAGTTAAATGTGAATCATTGTATGATTGGAGGAAACTCATTAGGTGGAGGCATTGCATGGCATTTTGCAGTTGCTCATCCTAATAAAGTGAATAAACTTATTTTAATTGATGCAAGTGGGTATCCCAAGAAAAATGAAAAAGGCTCCTTAGGATTTAAAATCGCTCAAATACCCGTTATCAATAATGTACTACTTTATATTACGCCTAAATTTTTGATACAAAAAAGTATTGAGGGTGTCTACTACAACCAAAATTTAATTAAAGAAACTACAGTAACTAGATATCATGAGCTTTTACTTTGCGAGGGCAATCGTAGTGCAGCACTCTCTTTATTTAAACATCCATTTGTTCAAAATACGGAGTTAATCAAAACCATTAAAACACCTACTCTAATTTTATGGGGAAGCGCCGATGGTTTAATAAGCGTTGATAATGCGTCCCTTTTTAATAGTGACATCAAAAACAGCAAGGTAGTAATATTAGACAAAGTTGGTCATGTACCTAACGAAGAAGCCCCTCAAGCTGTTGCAGATGCTATTTATGATTTTATAAAGTAATTTATTTTATCCAAGTACTGTAATATTTTCAAAATATAAGTTGTATTTAGTAAATTTATAGTACAACCATTTTTATGAAATATCCCTTAGTAATTTTCGCCATCTTTATAAGTCCATACTTGTTTGCACAAAATGCAGATTATATTATTCGAAATGGAAAAATAATAGATGGCACTGGAAATAATTGGCAGTTCAAAAATATTGCGATTGTCAATAATAAAATAATAGCTATTGGCAATCTAAAAAATTGGAAAGCAACAAAAGAAATTGATGTAAAGGGATTGATTGTCGCGCCTGGTTTTATTGATGTGCATGCACACATTGAAGGAAGCGAGGTAAAAAATCCTTTGGCAACTAACTTTATTTATGATGGAGTTACTACAGTTATTACCGGAAATTGTGGTGGATCTGCTGATAACATGAAAACCTATTTTGATTATATTGATTCATTAGGCATTTCTATCAACGTTGCTGCACTAATGGGGCACAATAATATTCGCAAACAAGTTATGGGAACTGCTAACAGGCATGCAACCGAGGAAGAGCTTCAAAAAATGGAAGCCATTGCTGATAAAGCCATGAAGGATGGTGCTGTGGGTATGTCCACTGGGTTGATCTATATTCCTGGAACTTTTGCACCAACCAATGAAGTAGTGAGACTTGCAAAAGTAGTTGCACAAAATGGCGGAGTTTATGCATCTCATATTCGTAATGAGGAAGATATGGTTGCAGAAGCGGTGAATGAAGCAATTGCTATTGGTAGAGAAGCAAAATTACCTGTTGAAATTTCTCATTTTAAAGTAAATGGTCAAAACAATTGGGGAAGAAGTGATGAAACTTTGAACCTAGTAAAAAATGCAAGATTAGAAGGCATTGATGTAACCATTGATCAGTATCCATATACTGCTAGTAGTACCAACCTTGGTATCCTTTTACCTGATTGGGTTTTAGCGGATGGTCAAGATTCAATTTTATCAAGATTAAAAAATCCAGCAATTCGCTCAAAAGTAAAAGCACATAGTATTGATATGATTACGCGCAGAGGGCTTAAGCATTTTGATTATGCTTATGTGGCTAATTTTAAAGCGGACACTAACTATAATGGAAAAAATATTAGAGAGATAAATTTACTACGTGGTGGAAAAGACAATGCATTAGCCCAAGCAGAAACCATTGTACAAATGATGGAATTAGGGGGTGCACAAATGGTATACCATGGCATGGGAGATAAAGATGTAAAAAATATAATGGCTTATCCATTTAATATGGCTGCAAGTGATGCTGGTATTGCTGTTGTTGGAGTTAGCAGACCTCATCCACGTGCCTATGGTACCAATGCAAGAGTCCTTGGTAAATATGTGAGAGAAGAAAAAGTAATGTCATTAGAAGAAGCCATCCGAAGAATGACATCATTACCTGCTGATAAATTTAATATCAATCAAAGAGGTTTGATAAAAGAAGGTTTCATTGCAGATATCGTTGTATTTGATGAAAACGAAGTTACCGATATGGCTACCTTTGAAAATCCACATCAGTTTTCAAAAGGATTTAAATATATATTTGTGAATGGTGCTTTAACAATTGAAAATGGATTGCACAACGGAGCAAGAAAAGGGGTAGCTATTAGAAACAATAATTAATGGATATAAAAAATTATTAAAATGAAAAGTTCAATATTAAAAATAGTAGTGGTAATTATTTGTTTGTTAACGGGTATTAAATCAAAGGCTCAAATGTCCGAGGCTGGATTAATCACAGATTTGCGTGAAATAGATTTAAACACCATTGTATACGATCCAGCACACCCAAGATCAAGTAGTAAAAGTGGTCTTAGTTATGCTGATGTAGAAGGAACTCCTTTTTGGAACGAAAAATGGAACCCTGCCTTACTATTTTTTAATAACGGAACAAAGGCTAAAATAAACCAAGCTAAATTGAATTTATATACAAATGAAATTCATTACCTGAGCAGCACAGGCGAAGAACTTGCTGTAGATAATAATGGAATTGTTAGACTAGTTTTTTTAAATAAAAATAATTTAACGCAGCCTATTGCTAGTTTTGCGGTTTTAATGAATCACTTAACAGGTAATGGTACTGCTTATTACAAAGTATTAAATGCAGGCCTGTTTCAATTAATACTAATGCAAAAGCAATTGACAAAAACGAGTCCTTATGATCCAATTCAAGGAAAAAGTATCACTAGTTTTTATACAAGAAACGATTATGCTATTTACAATGAAGGAAAAATTATTCCTTTAAAAGATTTGGATAGAATAAATGTTTTAAACGCTGTTCCTTTGAATACTTTAACAAGTGATTGGTTAAGATCAACTAAGTCAAAATTAAAAACCGAAAAAGAAGTGACAGCTTATCTTGAACAAGTAAACTTAAGTAATATCAAGATTGGAAATAAGTAAATTAGGCCTGAATTAATTTTGCAATAGCAAAGGCAGTTGTTGCTGCTGCAGCACCTATTAACATTACTTTTACACCACCCCACCATGGATTAATTCCTGTCATTTTGCTTTTAAAGAACCCAAAAACAAATAAACAAACCAAGGTAATCATTGCAGATATTTCTAAACCCTTTAAAGCATTGTCTACAAAAAAATATGGGGTTAAGGGAATTAAACCTCCAACAATATAACTAAGGCCAATATTTAAAGCACTTTTGCGCGCGCGCTTAGGATCAGGTTCTTCCAATCCTAATTCAAATTTCATCATAAAGTCAACCCATCTTTTATCATCCTTGATAATTTCCTGTGTAGCTTCTTCGGCTGTTGATGCGCTTAAACCCCAACCTAAAAATACATTACGTACTTCTTGTATTTCAACCTCTCTTTTATGCGTTAATTCCCAATATTCTTTTTTCAATTCACTTTGATAGTGATCTTGTTCGGTCTTGCCTGCTAAATAACCACCTAATCCCATGGCAATAGAACCTGCAGCAACTTCTGCAATGCCCGCGATCCATATTAAATTCACATGACCATCTACAGCACCGCTTAATCCTGCTGCTAAAGCAAAAGGGACAGTTAGTCCATCGCTCATGCCAATTACAATATCAGTTAACAAATCACTGCTTTGCATATGTTCTTCAAGATGTAAGTGTAAATCGCTCATGGCTAAATAAATTCTTTTATTTTAAAATGTAGGCATGTCAAATGTAACTAAAATTGAATAAATTTAGTATACATAAAACCTAATCTTAATCATTATTTAAAATCAGTTGTAATGAATTCAAAAAATAGTTCAAGAAGAAAATTTATAAAAAACACAGCTACTATTTTAGCTGGTTTTTCAATTGTACCAAGGCATGTGCTTGGGAGAGGATTCTTAGCACCCAGCGATCAACTCACTAAAGGAATTATTGGTGTTGGTGGAATGGGCCGTGGACATATTCCTTATGCTGGCACAAGGGTGGTGGCTATTTGTGACGTGGATAAAAATCATTTAACTGAAGTTGCCAATTCAATTGGAGGAGGCGTAAAAACTTTTCATGATCATCGTGAATTAATTGCCTTGCCCGAAGTAGACATTGTGCATATTGCAACCCCTCCACATTGGCATGGAATTATGTCCGTTGATGCAGCAAAAGCGGGTAAAGATATTTGGTGTGAAAAACCAATGACAAGAACCATTGGAGAAGGCAAGATTGTAAGAGAAGCCATGAAGCAATATGGCAGTATGTTTCGCTTAAATACTTGGTTTAGGTTTGAAGATAATTTTTACGGCATGAACACTACTGTTAAGCCCATTAAAAAATTAGTAGAAAGCGGATTATTAGGTTGGCCACTCACTGTAACAGTGAGCAAGACTACAGGATTTGATTGGAAATTTTATTGGATTGGAAAAACAAATTTAGAACCACAACCTGTTCCAGAACAATTAGATTATGATAGATGGCTAGGCCCCGCTCCCTATAAGCCTTACCACGTTCACCGAACGCATCAAACTTTTAGAGGTTATTGGGATTATGATGGTGGAGGATTGGGTGATATGGGACAACATTACTTAGATCCTATACAATATTTTTTAGGCAAAGACCAAACCAGTCCTGTAAAAGTAGAAGTAGACGCAGAACAACAACATCCTGATGCATGTGGCACATTTAGAAAAATCACTTACACTTATGCCGATGGTTGTAAAATTATTTTAGACGGAGAGGCTAAGGATCCTAATGCAGCTTACATAGAGGGTCCAAATGGAAAATTATTTGCTGGATTTAAAAGTACCATTCCAAATTTAAAAGAAAAATTAGCCATGATGCCCGATCCAGCTCCTCAAGTAACTAATTTTTTAGATAGTGTAAAATATAGAACACCATTTGCTTTAAATGAGCAAAATGGATTTAGATCCTGCACCTTAATTAATTTAGGTAAAATTGCTTTACAACTTGGACGCACTTTAAATTTCGATCCAGTAAAAGAGGAGTTTATAAATGATACCGAAGCAAATTATTTAATTCATCCTCCTATGCGTGGACCTTGGACTATTTAAAAATTATAAAAAATATTTAAAAAAATAAAATGAATAGACATTATATAAAATTAAAAATCGCATTACTTATTCTTTTTGCTTTAATAGTTGCACCTGTTTTTTCACAAAACAACATTTCGCCTAAAGAGGCAATTGCTGTATTTCCTTATCAGCACACCAGTGAAGCTGACAAAGCATTGTCCTTAATGAAGAATTGGAAAAAATCGGATTGGAAATCATTTTTCAATTTAATAGAGGATACAGGTACTAAAATACAATCTAGTTTTGCATTGCATGCATTCGTGAATACCATTGCTTTAGACCCTGTTAATAAAGATAAATTCATTGTGATTCTTACATCTCAAATGAAAAAAGCAAAATCAGAATATGCTAAAATTTTATTGCAAGAAGAATTAAAATTATTAAGTAGCAAAGCTTTTGTTATGGATAGATTAACATTAGCAACTCCCACATATCAAGAACTACCGGGAAAAGCATTTACAAAAAGTTCAAATAATGCAATAGAGTTATTAGTGTTACAAAAAAGTATGGAAAAGCCATTGAATGTAATACAAAAGAAAAATATTATTTGGGAAGCAAGTAAATTAAAAGGAATCTGCAGCTTTATGTTTTTAACTAAATTCCTCGAAGATGTAGAGGTTAATCAAAATGCTGCAACAGCTATTACTAAACTAGCATTGAACGATGTAAGCATACGTGGTGTTGAAGTGCGCAATGCCTTAGAAAAAGCCATTACATTTATTCATGGTGAAGACAGCGCCATTTTAGTACCAGCAATAAAAGCACATCTTAAAAAAATGCCTTATGATTATGGATTTGTTTCTTTGTTTAATGGAAAAGATTTGACGGGATGGAAAGGACTTGTGGCTAATCCAATTGCAAGAAGCAAGATGAGTGAAACGGAATTACAAGCCGCACAAGTAATAGCAGATAAAAAAATGCGTGAAGACTGGATTGTAAAAGATGGTTTATTAAATTTTACAGGTAATGAACACGGGGAGAACCTTGCCACGATTAAACAATATGGTGATATGGAAATGTTTATTGATTGGCGCATTCAACCAAAAGGAGATGCTGGTATTTATTTAAGAGGTACGCCACAAGTTCAAATTTGGGATACAAGCCGAAGAGAAGTTGGGGCACAAGTGGGTAGTGGCGGATTGTATAATAATCAAAAGAATGTAAGTAAACCATTAGTGGTAGCAGACCATAACGTTGGCGAATGGAATAACTTTCATATTATCATGAGAGGGGATCGTGTAACTGTTTATTTAAATGGTATTTTAGTAACTGATAATATTCCTTTAGAAAATTACTGGGATCATAATCTTCCATTATTTGCAAAAGAACAAATTGAATTACAAGCGCATGGTACTTTTGTATCCTACCGCAATATTTATTTACGTGAACTACCTTCAAATGAACCTGTAAAACTAAATGAGCAAGAAGCGAAAGAAGGTTTTAGTTTATTATTTGATGGAACCAATATTAATAATTGGACGGGCAATACTGCAGGTTATTTAATTCAGGATGGCGCACTAGTAGTAATACCTGAAAATGGATCTGGAGGAAATTTATATACTAAAGAGGAGTTTAGTGATTTTATATACAGATTTGATTTTCAATTAACTCCTGGTGCTAATAATGGAATTGGTGTACATGCTCCCTTGCAAGGGGATGCTGCTTATGTTGGTATGGAAATACAAGTATTAGACAGTGAACATCCCATATATGCTGAATTACAGCCTTATCAGTATCATGGTTCGGTATATGGTGTGATACCAGCTAAAAGAGGTTATTTAAAGCCAATTGGAGAATGGAATAGTGAAGAGATTATCGTAAAGGGTACTAAGATTAAAGTGACTTTAAACGGCAGTGTAATAGTGGATGGTGATTATGCATTGGCTTCAAAAAATGGAACGATTGATCATAAAGAACATCCAGGTTTATTGAATAAAACAGGTCACTTGGGATTTTTAGGACATGGCGATGTAGTTAGATTTAAAAATATGCGTGTAAAGCAATTATAGTGCTCTATAAGTATTTTCAAAATCTTTTTCAATCTTCTATATACCAACAAAAATGCCCTCCAAATTGGAGGGCATTTTTTATATCTATTAGTAGTTTAAATACTAGTTAAATAAGTATCTAACTCCAATTTGAATTTGGTAACGAGAACCTAAACTTGGACTAGGCTTGTAAGCTCTTGTATAAGGAACTTTGTTAACCGCATCTTGGTAAGGGAATGTGTATACAGGTGTTTTACCATCTGTATCAATTTTACTAAATACCAACGGAGTAGTTGTTGTTGGTACATAGTATACTCCCCAATCCTTGTTCAACAAGTTAGTGAAGTTGTAGATATCAGCTGTGAAACGTAAAGTATGCTTATTTTTACCCATTGTAAATCTTACATCTTGAGTAAAGTTTAAATCTAATTTATGTGTCCAAGGCAATACGTATGCATTTCTTTCAGCAAATTGACCACGACGGCTAAATAAATATGGATTACTTGCAATGAATGCATCTAATTGATTCCATAATTCAGTTTGAGTTCTTGTATCACCAGTTGCATTGATCAATTTGATTTGATCAGATGTTTTAGGTACAAACATTAAGTCATTGTAAGTAATACCATCATTGTTCACGTCACCTTGTACATAGTATGAAGTTGCATAGTTTGGAGATCCTTCATATACCATACCAATTGAAGTTGTTTGGTCTTTGATGAAATCTTTATGATATACTACGCTACCAATAATTCTGTGTGGCATGTAGTTGTTTGAGTTACCAATTGTGAAATCATTTGGATTATCTGAAGTTACTTTAGAACCCCACATTGTTGCAGCAGTTGAACCACTTACTGCAGCATCCTTAGCTTCTTGTCTTGTGTATGCAGCAGTTAAAATAAAGTTTTTAGTTACTTTTTGAATTTGTAATGTTCCAGTCCAAGCATAACCAGCACTTGAGTTAGTCATGTAGATAGCATTACCAATTGTTGGGTTATTAGCAGTTGCAGCTGTTGTTCCACCCATTTGCTTTCCACCTAAAGGATAAATAGAAGTGTAAGGGAATCTCCAACGACCGTCAGACAATTTTACTAAACCTGTATTTGGTAAAGCGATATTTTGGAATACAGAAGCATTAAATTGTTTTGTGTAAGTTCCTTCAACTGTCACTGTCCAACCATTTCCTAATTTTTTATCCGCAGCTAAAGTAGATTTAAATACTTGAGGGAATTTGTAGTTAGGATCTGTTACGTTGATTGAATAAGATGAACTTAAACCAGCAGTTGCAGAAGGACGGTATGCATTCACATCTGGATTAAACACATTTGTATTTGTGTTAGAGAAAGATCCAAACAATGCCATACCTGAGTTAGAAGCTTGGTTAGAAACCCATACAAAAGGAGGAGCACCTTGGAATAAACCAGCACCACCACGGATTTGTAAAGTTTGATCACCATATGCATCATAGTTAAATCCAATTCTTGGAGATACTTGAACTGCTAAGTTTGGAGCAGCACCCGTATTCGCATGAATACCTTGGTAGAAACGAGTTAAAGTATCTACAACTGGGTTGTATAAGAAAGTGTTGTAGAACTTGCTGTAATCTAAACGGATACCGTAAGTAATTGTTAATTTATCAGTTGCTCTGTATTTATCTTGAGCATAAACACCAGCTTCAAAATCTTTAGGTCCTACTAATGGGAATGCACCACCACCTAATGTATAAGATAAGTTATATACAGCAGCTTTAGTACCAACACCATTTGCAGAGTTAATAAAATCATTCAAAGAATTGAAACGGAAAACACCCTCATAGTTAGGAGAGAAGCCGTTTAAATATTTTTTAAATGAAGACTGAAGACCTACGCTAATTTCATGCTTACCTGCATAAATAGATAAGTTATCGTTTAATTGATAAACGTCGGTGTTCAATTTGTTTCCGTATGTATATAATTCATATCCAAAAGATGTGAATGGTTTACCATTACCATCTAAGATATCCACCATTGGAAATTCTTTGCTAGTTAATGCATTTCTGAAATCTCTTAATGCAGTATAACCAACTTGTAATTTATTGTTTAATCTGTTGCTCAACTTAGTGTTCAACTCAGCAATAAATACATTTGCGTTATTGTTAATTTCATAACCAGCACCAAAGAAAGGCAATGCAGTTGCACTTGCTTGTCTTGTTGAAACAGATCCACTGTTTGATGGTGGAATTTGGCTAGCTGATTTTAAGTAATTGTATTTGAAAGTGAAAGTATTGTTAGCATCAATATTCCAATCCAACTTCATTGTTAAACGCTTTGAAGAAGATACATAAGAGTATCCTTGGTATGCACCTGGATCGTAGTTATATTTTGATTTTAAGAAATCAACTAACTTATTTAATGAATCCGCATTTGCAGCAGAAATTGTTGAACCATTTGCTGGATTGCTTGCAGAAGAAGCTGACCAAGTAGTACCTGGAGTTGTTGTTGCTTCTTGCTCACCGTTTACAAATAAGAACAATTTATTTTTGATGATTGCACCGCTAGCAGTGAAACCTTTTAAATCATAACTATAATCTTGCTTAGGTACCGTGATTGTATACGGAGCACCATTTACATCATAACCTTGCCAATCTTTGTTTTTGAAGTATTGGTAAACTGATCCAGAGTAAGTGTTAGTACCACTTCTTGAAACTGAGTTGATACCTCCACCAACGAAACCACCATTCTTAACATCAAATGGAGAGGTGTTCACTTGAATTTGCTCAATCGCATCTAATGATACCGCGTTTTGGCCAGTTTGACCACCAATATCACCAGACAAACCAAATGAGTTGTTGAAGTTAGCACCATCAATTGTGATGTTGTTCAATTGAGAACTTTGACCACCAAAAGATCCACTGTTGTAAGTTGGAGTCAATTTGATGATGTCTTTATAAGAACGAGAAATAGTAGGCAAACTTGTGATTTGATTTCTATTAAAAGTTTCTTGAGAACCAGTACGTGCGTTGTTAAATATTTTGTCTTGTTTGTTTGAAGACACAACAACTTCTTTTAAAGTGCTGCTTGTTTCAAGCATAGCAAAATTTGCTTTGTATGTTTGACCTAACAACAATGTGATATCATCTTGTTTTTCAGGTTTTAAACCTACATAAGTAACTTGTAATAAATAAGGACCACCAATTTTTAAGTTTGTTAAGTTATATCTACCATCGTTACGGCTGGTAGTTACATACTTAGTTCCTGTTGGTTGGTGAATTGCAGTAATGTTTGCACCTGCAATACCTGCATTTCCTACAGTGATTAAACCTTGTATTTCGGCTGTTGTTTCTTGTGCGTTTACTTTAATAACTGAGATTAAAATAACCAACAACACAGACAAAGCTTGTTTTAAAACACTTTTCATTTTGTAAGGTATTTGTTTATGATATTTAAAGTGCGAAATTAAACTAAAACTTGTTAATAAACCTTACAAATCCTTAACAAATCATTAACTTTTTTTTGTTGTTGAAGAATTAAAGTAAATAATAATCATATTATTAAACATTATA
>CAIQQR010000011.1 GCA_903874055.1 uncultured Bacteroidota bacterium
AGTTTAGTAGGAATTTCAAACGTAGATTCATTAAGAATCGGGAGCGCTGGAAATTATAGTTTGGTAGTGAATGATGGAAACTGTAACTCTGTACCAACTCCTTTTTTTAAAATCATTGAGTTTACGATTCCTTCAATAAGTATTAATTATAATACAAATTCATGTGTTAACGGTGACTTAATGATCAATACCAATGCAGTAGAAAAATATAAAATACATTATGCTTGGGATTTTGGCGATAGCAGTCATTATAACTTTGCGAATCCTGTTTCACATTCTTATAAACAAGTTGGTAAATATGTAGTTAAACTAAACGTAACAAATGATTATTGCCCTAAATATGAATATGCTGTTATTGGAGACACAATTCATATTGGCAGTCCGCCTGATTCTTCGAAATTCACTTTATTTGTTTTGGCAGATCAAGACACCCTTTTAAGCCCTAAAAAAATAGATTCAGGGTATGTAAATTATATTTGGACACCTGCTAGGTATTTGAGTAACCCCAATAGTATCAATCCAATATTTAGAGGAAGTAATGATATAGATTATGTTTTGTTAAGAATGGATCCTACTACTGGATGTAAAATTTTTGATCTTTACCATTTGGATGTTTCAACAGATGTGGTATTATCTGTACCAAAGGCCTTTACGCCCAACAATGATAACTTAAATGATATTTTAAAAATCGAATACGGAGCAGGCGTAAAAACGCTTAATCGTTTTGTTATTTTTAATAGATTTGGAAGAATCGTTTTTCAGACCAATGATATTACCAAAGGATGGGATGGTAAAATAAATGGAGTCGAACAAGATATGGATGCCTATACTTATTTTATTGATTGCATTACCTATAAGGATTTACCCATTAAAAAAACAGGCTCCTTTATTTTATTAAGGTAATTTATTGCCCAGATATGATTTTACTTGGAATAAAAATGATCCAATAACATCATTTTGTTCTTGGATACCTGCAATTTTTGCAGCAACAATTAAAAATACCAATCCATAAATAGCTCCCCACAAGTGAGCGCTATGATTTATAGATCCGGGGCCTTTTTTAGATAAATATACTGTGAATCCTAAATAGATTGGGGCAAATAAAAAGCCTGGAATAATAGGGGGGATAATAAAAAAGCCAATCTGCATAGTAGGTTGCAAAAAAATACCTGCAAATACAATAGCAGATACGGCTCCTGAAGCACCAAGACTATAATAATTATACTTTTTTTTATTCTTAAAATAGGTTGGAACAATACAAACAGCTAATGAGGAAATGTATAAGAGTAAATAAAAGAAAGTACCCGCTTGACCAAAAATGAGTTCAAAATATTTTTCAACCATATCGCCAAACATATAAAAAGAAATCATGTTAAAGGCTAAATGAGGTATGTCGGCATGAATTAAACCGCAGGTAAAAGCTCGATACCATTGTCCAGGGTCATGTGCAATTGAATAAGGATGAAATATTAATTTATCCATTAAATTATTATTATTCATTGCAAGAAATGAAATAACAACAGTTACGATAATTATGATTAGTGTAATTGACATTAGATTAAGTTAGTTTATATTTTTTATCACTAGTAATTCGTGAATTCGCTTATTCGTGATGATACTTTTCATTCGCCAAGATACTGCAAGCGCGGTAAATTTGTTCTGCTAATATTAAACGTACCAGCATATGCGGGAAAACAAGTTCTGAAATGCTCCATGTAAAATTTGATCTGCTTTTAATTTCATCATCAACTCCATACGCCCCTCCAATTAAAAACACGATACGTTGTGCACTTTGATTTGCTTTTTGTTGAATCAATTTAGCTAAACCAGGTGAGCTAATCATTTTGCCTTTTTCATCTAGTAAAATCAATATATCTGTAACCGCTAATACCTTAATTATATTAGCTGCTTCCGCTTTCTTTATTTGAATTGGATCAGTGAGTTTGCTAGGGGGGATCAATTGCCAGTCGATAGGGTAATAATGACCAATACGTTTAGTGAATTGTTCAACACCATCTTTAATATATGCATCATGTGCTTTGCCAACCGAAAGTATAGAGAGTTTCAATAAATTTGATTTTGTCAAATTTACTAATTTTCGCTTATTGTATGGTGAATTCTTGTGTATTGGTGTCTCCTAAAGAGAAAGTGTATTTTCCTTTTTTACAATCCCCAACATACAAGCAGGTTCTTTGTGTATTTCCAGTAATTTTTCCTTGTAAAATGGCTACACCTACAGCATTGGTAATGGTATAAATTTTACTTTCACAATCTTCAAAAGTGAAACAAATTTCCAAAATACCATCTTTAACTACTTCAGTTAATGTAAACATAAGTAAGCAATCATTTAGGGGGTGCTAAATTTTTAGCATATATAAATTTAAGGAATATTTTATTTTAATAATGCTAGATTTAGCTCTAATGCCTTTTGGTTATTAGTTATAATGTCGATTCTTAAGCTCTTTTCAAACGATCCTTTTGAACTAGAATTAATTCTATTCGTATGAAAATCAATGTATTTGACACAAAGTCTCCCTAAATTTGTTTTGAGTTCAGGTGCAATCATATGCATATAGATGTTTGATTGTCCCGCAATTCTTCAAATTTAATAAAATGGAAGTAAAAGTATTAGTAGTTGATGATCATAGTATTGTGAAGATGGGGTTAACTGCCATTTTAAATAAATTACAGGTGGGCACGGTAGGTGAAGTGAGTACTTGCACAGATTTAATGACCGAATTAGCCACGAATCCTTATACCCACTTAATATTGGATATAATTTTACCGGACGGTAATTCCTTGGAATATATTGAGGCTATCAATGAGAAATACCCTCAATTATCCATTTTAATTCATTCCATGCAACCCGTTGATGTTTATGGTAAAATCATCAATAAGTTTAATATTCATTCCTATTTACATAAGGGCGCTTCGGAAAGTGAAATAAACTATCATTTGGAGCTATTTATAAAGAACCAGCCACTTACTATTAAGAAAAAAGTGGAGGATACTGGTAATCCATTTTCAAGTTTGGCGGTGAGGGAGTTGGAAGTATTACACTATTTATTAAATGGGTATAGAACCAAGGAAATTGCCAATTTATTGGGCCTAAAAATGAATACGGTTTCTACTATTAAATCAAATATATTTGACAAAGTAAAAGCGGACTCATTTACGCACTTATTACAATTGGCACATGTACATCAAATTAGTTACTAATAAATTGTTTAGCGCATCATTTCGCGCATTATTAATTGCCCTCTTTCTTTTTTGTTCCCTTCATTCCTTTACACAATTACAATATAATTTTGAAAGAATCAATACCGAAAATGGATTGCCTACCAATGCAATTAAGGGTTTGATTTTTGATTCGAGTAGTAGATTTTTATGGGTAGCTACCGAGTCAGGTATTGTTAGATACAACGGTCATGGATTTCAGAGTTTTGGTGACAATGAAAAGACAGCGGTGTTAAATGGTAGGATTGTAATTTTTGATAAAACAAACGCTGGTAAAATTTATGGTAAATTAATTGATGAGCGAATTTTTACGATAAAGGGTAATATTCCTTATATAGAAGATAAGGCTGGGATGCTTAAAACAGAAGCTGATTTTTTAAGGTACAAGCATAATATTACTGATATTGTTAAAGACAGTTTGAAAATAGATATAGATATTAGAGACTATTTTGTAAACAATAATATTTATACTAAAATTGATTTTAGACTTTACAAGTATGTTTCAAGTAGGTTACAATTAATAACTTTGCTTCCAAATGACGAGACGGGTTTTGTTTTAAATGATCACTTATTCTTTTTGAGAAAGGATGGTGTATTTTTTGAAGGACTAGATAAAAATGGCTCATTTAACTTAATTCAAATTGAAAATTTAAGCAAGGAGTTAAAATATGATTCTAAAAATGCTTTTTCGCAAGTTAAACTTTTTCAAACTCATCCTAATGAACCTGTATATTTAATTGCCAGTAATAAATTGTATAATATTGTATATGTAAATAATAAATTGAAATTAAATATTATTACAGATCAGTTGCCAATTAATGAGTTTGTAAAGTATATTCAAATAGATGACAAAACGCATGCAATTTATATTGGCACTGATAATAGAGGTTTGATAGTAGGTAGGCCTAAATATTTTAATAGGATTTTGCCTAACAATGCAATTGATGGAGTTAGCTCTTCGGCCTATGCACAATTAGTATTAAAAAATGGAGACATACAAATAAATACAGGTCAAATTTATAAAGCTAATTCAAAGTTCAATTCAAGATCAAATCAAAATGTTTTCAATAAGCCGTCTGAAACTACTACATATATCTCAAAAGATAGTTTTCTTTATTTTACGAATGCAGATGGGGTCATTAAGTATGATTTAGTAAATGACAAAATTGTCGAAAAATCAATCGATATTTCCCCAACTAGAAATGCATTTATAGAAATAAATAATAAATTATACTCCTTTAATGTTGACGGTATAGCAATAAAAAATGTTAAATGGGACTACCTATTAAAGTTTTCTCAAATGCCATTTAATTTTATCGTTTATGGCTTGCAGCAAGTAAATGAAAATGAAATACTTGCTGCTACTACGGACGGGTTGTATAAGTATAATTTAAAGGAGAATACTTTTACTCTATTTTATAAAGACAAAGACAACGCTAATTTTAGAACGATATATAATTTAAACGGTTATTACTTAATTGGTACTTATGGAGGTGGTGTTTATATGTTTAATAAAGACAGTATTAAGAAAGTGCCATTAGATCAGAATAAATATTTGAACTATACACATTGTTTCCTAGAGGATAAAAAGGGGAATATTTGGGCAAGCACCAATAAAGGATTGTTTATGTCACCTGGCCAGTCTTTAATTGATTTTTGGAATAAAGGACCTGGAAACATTAAATTTAGCTATTTTGGAAAGTCGGAAGGGATTGATGAATTAGAAATGAATGGGGGATGTTCTCCTTGTGCAATAAAATTAAGCAATGGCAATTTTTCTTTTCCCGGAATTGATGGTTTAATTCATTTTAATCCAGATAGTATACCTGCTTTTGATATTCAACCTAAGGTATATTTAGATAAGCTCATTATTGACAATAAGATAGTTGATATAAAAATGTTAAATAATGATTTTGCTTCTCGTGTCAAAAACATTGAATTACAATTAGGTATCTCTGGTATGTTATCTCAAGAGAATATCATGTTGGAGTATAAGTATGATGAGGAACCATGGGTGAGGGTAAATGTAAAATCCCCAAATTTAAAATTTTCTAACCCAGGCTATGGTGCTCATAAGGTTACCATTCGAATCAGAAATACCATAAATGATAAGTGGGAAACAATTACATATGGATTTTCAATAAATTATCCTTGGTATTTGAATCCTTATGTTTTTATTATTTATTTCTTTATGTCTATTGGGATGGTTCTTTTATATATCCGATTTAAAACGATAATATACCAAAGAAGACAAAAGATATTAGAAAAAGAAGTGGATGCTAAAACACAAACTTTAAATAAATTAAATGAAAATTTATTAAAACGAAATCAGGCCAAAGATCATGTTATTGCCATTATGAATCATGACATTTTAACTCCACTTAAATATTTACATATTACAGCTAAAAATATTGCTGAAACATCCAATGAAGAGAAAATAAAAAAATCAATTAATCAAATTGCAAAAACTTCAAAGGATTTAGAATATCTGACTTCTAATATGCTTAATTGGGTGAAGTTTGATAATATCGAAACCTTGCCAAATAGACAAACGGTGGACTTGTATTCCTTGACCAATGATTTGGTTGAATTTGTGAAGCCCTTCAAGCAAAATGAACAAGTGCAAATAATCAATGAGATACCTGATGGGTTAATTATTCAAAATTGGGCCGATTCATTAAGGGTACTTTTATATAACTTAATAGTTAATGCGATTAATAATACC
>CAIQQR010000012.1 GCA_903874055.1 uncultured Bacteroidota bacterium
AGAAGAAGACAGGCGGGAAAGTAATAATCCCGATTCATCCTGTAGTAAATACCATTCTCAAGAAATATAATAATTTACTCCCGCTAGTACCCGAAAACAATGAGTTTAATCGCATCATTAAGATAGTAGGTGAGAAGCTACCGTGTTTACATGTGCCATTTACTAAACAAGTGACTTATAAAAGAGAACTAAAGGAGTTTGTAGCTATGAAGTACTCCTATCTTCAGACCCATACTGCCCGTCGCTCGTTTTGTTCAAATGAATACTTAAAAGGAACAGATCCATTGATTATCATGTCAATAAGTGGTCATAAGTCACATAAGTCCTTTATGAGGTACATCAAGGTGTCTGGGGACCAGTTTGCTGATAAGTTGGAGAAGTTATGGGCTGATAGGGGTTTGTAAAAGTACTTTGTATGAGAAACTGTCAAATTCAAGTGAATTGATTAATTTTAACTACCAATATAATTACACTTATAGTAAGATCAAAAAAGTACGCAATTCGGTGCGTATCTTACATTAACTCCTTCATAATCAGTATAATTAGGTTCTAATATTAGTGTGGTCCACACTAAGCAACTTTCACTCTCCTTCACCGTAGATTACTCTAAATTATCATTAAAGTCAGATTTTCCCTCAAAAAGCATTTTAAAGGCGTTTGAAGATGATTTAAAACTATTAAACCTGTGCGCAGTTTGATGCGCATCGGATTTTTATTTGCTAATATTAGCAGGATATTATAATTTTGATACGGCAATATATTATAATATAAGTACAACACGATATTATAATTTTGCTACAACAAGAATTTATAATATTTAAAATGTTTGTATGGCAACCCCATCTGAAAAATTAGCAGCATCTCTTGAGATTTTGAAAGCCTTACAAGACAAAGGCAAGATAGCTATAAAACGTAGTGAGTTAACAAGAACGCATAAGGATCGGCTTTTGAAGAATGGTTTCATCAGTGAGGTATATTCCGGGTGGTTCATTATTTCATCGCCAGAAAATAAAGAAGGGGATAGTACTTCTTGGTATAGTTCTTATTGGAAGTTTTGTGCTCAGTATTTGAATTATAAATACAAGCATCAGTGGTGTATGTCAGCCGAACAATCTTTAATGATTCATGCTGGTAATTGGACAGTACCCAAGCAATTAATTATAAAATCACCTAAGGCAAATAACTTCAAAACAAACTTACCCTTTGATACTTCTCTATTCCATATGAAGTCAAAATTACCACTTAAGTCTGAAGTGGAAATATTGGATGGTTTAAACGTTTTGAGTTTGCCGAGTGCTTTAGTGAATGCATCTTCAAATACCTATTTACAAAATTCGACTGATATGCGAACTGCGTTATTGCTTGTAAAAACATCTGCTGATATTTTAAACATATTATTAAGTGGGGGGCAATCTATTATTGCCGGTAGGCTAGCAGGTGCTTTCAGAAATATTAAAAAAGATAAAATTGCCGATGACATTATTAAAACAATGCAGGGTGTTGGTTACGATGTTCGTGAGTTAGATCCATTTAATGATCAATTAAGTATTTCATTTTCTTCAAAAGATGCATCGCCTTATTCCAATCGCATAAAAATAATGTGGTCTAATTTTAGAAAAGTGATAATTGATAAATTTCCTGCTGCTCCAGGTGTGCCAAAAAACATAGATAAATTTATTAGCAGCGTTAAAGAGATTTATGTTACAGATGCCTACCACTCCTTATCAATCGAGCGGTATCAAGTAACACCAGAGTTAATTGATCGTGTTAGAAACGGAAGTTGGAATGTAAAAGATAATGATGGGGATAGTAAGCAAAGAGATGCAATGGCAGCTAAAGGTTATTGGGAAGCATTTCAAATGGTAGAAAAAAGTATCCGTAAAGTATTAACTGGAGAGAATGCCGGTGAAGTATTAGACAATGACCATGGTGATTGGTATCGTGCATTATTTGGTCCGAGTGTTGTTTCGGGTTTATTAAAGCCAGCCGATTTAGCTGGGTACAGAAATCACCAAGTGTATATTACAAATTCAATGCATGTTCCATTAAATAGTGAAGCAGTTAGAGATGCCATGCCGGTGTTAATGGAATTATTATCCCAAGAAAGCGAAGCATCGGTGAGGGCTGTTTTAGGACATTTTATTTTTGTATTTATTCATCCTTATATGGATGGCAATGGTAGAATGGGAAGATTCATTATGAATTTAATGCTTGCATCTGGAGGATATCCATGGACAGTGATACCGGTTCAACAAAGAAGTAAGTATATGAAATCATTAGA
>CAIQQR010000013.1 GCA_903874055.1 uncultured Bacteroidota bacterium
AATTTAGTCGTCCAAGAGTTTCTGGTGTGAATGCCATTACCATTAACGAAGGAGATGAATTATTAGCCGCTCGTTTAACAGATGGTAATAATGAAGTCATGATGGCAATTAAGTCGGGTAGAGCTATTCGATTCCCTGAAGAAAAAGTAAGACCAACTGGCCGTGGTGCAATTGGTGTTGCTGGAATTGAAGTAGACGATGAAACGGACGAAGTGGTTGGATTGGTTTGCGTAAGCCGTGAAGACAAAGACCGTACAATATTAGTAGTAAGTCAACAAGGTTTTGGAAAAAGAACACCTATAGATGAATACCGTATCACTAATCGTGGTGGTAAGGGAGTTAAAACAATCAACGTGACTGAAAAAACAGGCAGTTTGGTTGGTTTAATGGATGTATTAGAATCAGACGATTTAATTATTACTTGTAAATCTGGTGTAACTATTCGTACAAGTATTAATGAAATACGAGAAGCAGGTAGAGCTACTCAAGGAGTTAAATTAATTCGTTTAGATGAAGGTGATGAAATTGCAGCAACTTCAAAAATTGGAGATCAAGGCGCTGACACTGATGCAGAATTGGTAGAGGGTGAAGTATCTTCTGAATCAAGTGCTGATGTAAACGATTCACCAGAAACTCCAAATGAAACTCCAATGGATTCTATTGATGACACCATTAATAATACTGGAGATAACACACCAGTAGAATAATTTTTATAAATAAACATTTTACAACAAAAACGATAAATATGAAAAGGATCTTAACCGTCTTAGCGCTTATGTTGGGTTTCCAAATGGCAAATGCTCAAGACTTTAAAAAAGTACAAACCAATATGTTGATTGGGCAGTACGAAGCAGCTAAATCAGAATTTGATAAGGTGATTGCAAAAAAACCAACGGCTGCAACAACTGCAGAAGGGTATTATTGGAAAGCAAAAATTTACAGTGGTTTTAATAAAGATGCAGTTAAAAACCCAACTGCTTATGACCAAGTGAAAGCTGCAATTGATGAGTATATTAAATTAGACCAAGATAAAGGTTTCCCAATTGCAAAAGAAAATGGTCAAGATCCATTTTTTGATGTGTATTTAAAAAGTTTTAAAGATGGTGTGAATGCCTTCAATACAAAAAATTGGAAAGTAGCATCTTCAAGCTTTGAGAATGCGGTTAATTTCAGTGATATCATTTTTGCAAATGGTTGGTCATCTTCAAAGCAAAAATTTGATACCACTTCATTAGTATATGCAGGTTATTCAAACCAAAATGCGGGTAATGTAGATGCAACTATTGGCTATTATTCAAGATTAATCGGATACAAGGTGTCTGCACCTGAATATGTAGATGTATACAGATATGTATTAGTTCAATACATCGCAAAAAAGGATAAAGTAAAGTTTGATGCTGCTATAGAAGCTGCAAAAGTAGCTTATCCAAAAGAACCATGGAGTGAATATGCAACGGATTATATTGATAAAAACTTATCAATTGATGAAAAAGTTGCTTTGTATGATCAAAGAGTAAAAGCGGGCGATTTAACAGAATTTGAGTACCAAATGTATGGTGACATGTTCATGAGTGGTAAAACTGATGACAAAGCAGATAAATTCATTGAAAAAGCAGCCGAAGCTTATAAAAAAGCTTATGAAATGAACAATAAGAACTTTGCCGCTGCATTTAACGTAGGAATTGCATATTACAACCAATTCAATTTGTTAGACGATCAAACAGCAAAAAATATCAAATCATTACAAACTTTAAATGCAAATAAGCCAGCAGCGCCTAAAGATCCTAAAAAGAAATTGGCTTTTGATGCAGCTTTTAAAGCACAACAGGATTCAATCAAAAAATTAAATCTAGTTTTAGATCCTTTAATCAAGTCAAAAGTAGACGCATCCATTGAGTGGATCACAAAATCATTTGATGTGATTAAGGACAAGGAAAAATTAGAGAGAACCGAAAAAAGTGTAGCTTCAAAATCAGTCGATTTCTTAGCAACTTTATATGCATTCAAGCGTGACAAATTACGTGGAAAAGATCAAAAAGCTTCTGATGAAGCTGATCTTAAATTCAATATCTACGATAAGTTGCACGACAAGTATCAATAATAGAATTGAAACTATAGAACTAATAAACAATAACCCTCGAGCAATCGGGGGTTATATTGGTATTATCTATTTAACATAATGTTAATTATAGGTAAATAGATAGATTGAATTTGTCCTTAAAGTCTTTCTTCTTCTTTGATAATTAATCTATTATCATTAAATTGTCACATCAATTAATTGATTACTTATCAAGATTCAATGATATCCATAACTTAATAATGAATTACAATGGCTAAAGATGTAAGCAGAAGAAAATTTGTACAAGATGCTGGGTTAACAACAATGGCATTAGGTTTAAATCCAATGTTTATTAAGGCTCAATCCAGTGCTAAAAAGGACAAAGTAAGCATTGGAATCATTGGAACTGGTTACCGCGGGCAAAGCCATATTGAAATGCTATGCCAAAGAACAGATACGGTAATTGTTGCATTTGCTGATCCAGATAAACAGATGCTTGCGGATGCACAAAAGATACTTAAAGACGCTGGTCGTCCTGCAGCCGTTGAGTATAGCAATGGAAATGAAAATTTCAAACAACTCTTACAAAGGTCTGATATTGATGCAGTTATCATAGCAACACCATGGGAATGGCATATACCTCAGGCGCTGGAAGCTATACATAATGGAATCATCCCTGGTGTAGAAGTTTGTGGTGCTATCAAAATAACCGATTGTTGGGATATTGTAAATGCCAGTGAAAAAACAGGCATCCCTGTAATGTGTTTAGAGAATGTATGCTATAGACGCGATGTTTTGGCAGTATATAATATGGTACGCAAAGGCATGTTTGGGGAATTATTGCATTTGCAAGGTGGATATGAGCATGATTTAAGGGGTGTTAAGTTTAATGATGGAAAAACAGCATATAATTCAGGAGTTGAGTTTGGTGAAAAAGGCCTTAGTGAGGCAAAATGGAGAACAAATCACTCCTTATATAGAAACGGTGAGCTGTATCCAACCCACGGTTTAGGGCCTATAGCCATGATGATTGATGTTAATAGAGGGAACTTATTAACTAGATTATCTTCGGTTGCAACTAAGGCTAGAGGTTTACATAAATATATAGTTAACCACCCACAAGGTGGTGAAAATCACCCAAATGCAAAATTAAATTTTAAATTAGGTGATATTGTAACAACCCAAATACAAACGCATAATGGAGAGACTATTATATTAACGCACGATACCAATTCACCACGTCCATATAACTTAGGTTTCCGTGTACAGGGCACACAGGGTTTATGGCAGGACTTTAGTTCGGGAGCATTCAATGCTGGACATATATATATTGAGGGCATTTCACCTAAAGAACATCAATGGGAAAATCCAGAAGCCTATTTAAAGCAACATGATCACCCATTATGGAAGCGTTTTGAAAAAGACGCAGTTGGTGCGGGGCATGGCGGAATGGACTTTTTTGTCGAAAATGCATTTATAGAATGTATCAAAAGAAATGTGCACTTCCCAATAGATGTATACGATTTGGCAACATGGTATGCCATCACTCCCCTCTCTGAAAAGTCAATTTCCGAGAATGGTCAGGTGCAAGAAATCCCAGATTTTACACGTGGGAAATGGATAAATCGCAAGCCAAATTTTGCTATGAATGATCAATTTTAACCAAACTAATCAAAAATAGTACAACACTTAGTTTATAGATTCATTGAATCTTTTTAAAAGTTCAATTTGATTTGTTGCCCGTACATAATTTTGTCCTTCATACTTGGCGCCATAATAGCTATCATTATTCAAATGGTCGCTTAAAAAACGAAGTGCTTGCATGTAAATCATAAATTGACCTGAGAAAATAAAATGATCAATTTCAATACTGCTCAATGTATTTTGCATTTGAGATAGGTATCCATTTTTTAGAAATTCCCATCGCTCCTTTTCAATTTGAATTAGATTTAAATCTTTTTCTTCTTCAGAAACCTTGCATAAATAAGTGCGGCACATGTCACCGACATCACTAATAAAATATCCTGGCATGACAGTATCCAAATCTATTACGCAAAAAGCTTTCTCTATTCCATTTTCTTTGTTAAATAATACATTGCTAATTTTAGTATCATGGTGTGTAACACGTAGTAAAGATTCAGGATGTTTCACAAAATATTCGTATTTATTTACAATAGGATGAAGAGATTTTAAAAATAATATTGACTCTTTTGAGGAATCGATTTTGCTTGCATTTCCTTTTATAATGGCTTCAGTAAATTGATGATATCGTAAACTTAAATTATGAAAATCGGGCAAAGTAATTTTAAGATTTCTGATATTAAATTCACTAAGAACTTGTGTAAATTTTCCAAATTGACTGGCTGCTTCTTTTGCTTGATTTGAATTATCTAAAACGGATAAACTATACCCATTCAATTGCTTAAAAGCCCGATAAAATTGTCCCTCCCACTCCACTAAAGTTTTACCATTTTGGGTGGGTACTAAATGAGTGAAATGATAGTTAGGTGCTTGTTGATTAAGGAAATTTCCAATGGCATTAATATTATCGTCAATGGTCCTGGGATCTTTAAAAATGTGATGGTTCACGGTTTGTAATATAAAATCACCTTGGTTTGAACTAATTGAATATGTACTATTGATTAATCCTTGGTGTAATTGCTGCACCGATAAAACTGACCATCCATATTGATTAAAAATGCTTTCCATATTTATAGGTTTAAAAGTACATAAATAGCTTCATTTTGCGTAAATTGAAATTCAATAAAGAAAATGATATGGCTATAAATAGAAGGAATTTTATCAATTTAAGTAGTTTAGGAATTGCGGGTTTTTCGCTACAAGGCTTTATAAATACCAATCAAGTTAAAGTTCAAAAACCAATTGTAATTGCCACTTGGGATGCGGGTATTAATGCAAATAAAGGGGCTTGGGAGGTTTTAAGTAAAGGGGGCACTGCTTTGGATGCAGTTGAAAAAGGAGTAATGGTTACAGAGGATGAAATTAGTTGTTGTGTGGGTTTAGGGGCCAATCCTGATAGAGATGGTCATGTAACATTAGATGCATCCATTATGGATCACGAATTTAATTGTGGCAGTGTAGCATTTTTAGAAAAAATAAAACATCCTATTTCCGTGGCAAGAAAAGTAATGGAAAAAACGCCTCATGTAATGTTGGTTGGAGAAGGTGCACAACAATTTGCATTATCTCAAGGCTTCACATTAGAGTCGGGAAATTTATCTGAAACTGCTGATAAAGCGTATAAAGAGTGGTTAAAAAAATCTACTTACAAACCTGTTATAAATGTAGAAAGACAAAGTCCAACAAGTCAATTGGAAGATAAATATAAAGCACCTACCCGATTTGCAAATGGAGATTGGAATCATGATACCATTGGAATGGTCGCTTTGGATATACATGGAAATTTAAGTGGTAGTTGTACAACTAGTGGAGCTGGTTTTAAATTAAGAGGTCGTGTTGGTGACTCTCCCATTATTGGAGCAGGACTATATGTGGATAATGAAGTGGGGGCTGTTGTGGCAACAGGTCAAGGGGAAGATGTCATTCGTGTTGCTGGAGCAAGTGCAGTAGTAGAACATATGAGACAAGGAAAAACACCTCAAGAAGCATGCCGTTTAGTGGTTGAAAAAATCAAAAGAATTAAAAAGGAAAAAGCAAATGATATTCAGGTTTGCTTTATAGCTTTAAATAAAAATGGAGCATATGGTAGTTATGCATTGCATGATGGATTTAATTTTGCTGTGCAATCCAATGATGAAAATAAACTTATCAATGCTCCCTATAATTATTAACGTTCTTTTTTAATTATTAAAGTCTTTTTTTTAATTTATAAAACCAGGGATGAATACATCAAATATTGTGTTAGAATTAGCTGTATTTTCAGTGGAAGCAGCATTGGCTGCCATAAAAGCTGGCGCCCATAGAATTGAATTTTGTGAAAATCCGAGTGAAGGGGGTACTACCCCATCCTATGGAAGTTTAAAAACTTTAATTTCAAAAACAGATATTCCAATATTCCCAATTATCCGTCCCAGAGGCGGAGATTTTTTATATTCAGATGCAGAATTTGAATGTATTAAATCAGATGTATTATTGGTAAAAGAACTAGGATACCCTGGTGCAGTAATAGGGTTATTAAATGAAGATGGTAGTATTGATATAAAAAGAACTAAGGAACTAGTTAAGTTAGCAGCACCAATGGAAATTACTTTTCATAGGGCTTTTGATAGATGCAATGATCCTTTTAAAGGATTAGAAGATATTATTGCTACTGGTTGTAAAAGAATTTTAACAAGTGGTCAAGTCCCTAATGTGAGTGATGCGCTTGCTTTAGTAAAAGAACTTGTTGATAAAGCTGCTGGACGAATTATCATTTTGCCAGGAAGTGGAGTTCGTGCAAATAATGCAAGAAAAATTATTGATGCAACTGGAGCGAGAGAAATTCATAGCTCTGCAAGAAAAGCAATCGCATCTGTCATGAAATACAATGCACCCACCATGAATGAACAAATGATTTCAATGGGTGTTAATGAAAATGAAATAAAATTAATGCTGAAAGCGCTGTCTAACTAAAAGTATTATCGTACAATTATTATACTTTTCTAATACAATAATCTTACTCTGATAGTTTCCTTCACTTCTTTTAATAAGGCAAGTGCTTGCTTGGAAAGTTTAGAATCAACATCTAAAACAACATATCCAATTTCTTCATTGGTTTTTAAATATTGACCAACAATATTGATTTTATTTTTAGACATCACGGTATTAATGGCACTTAATACTCCAGGAACGTTATTGTGAATATGTAAAATACGATGTGCACCATCAACCGGAGGCAAACTAATTGCAGGGATTGAATGAGATCCATTAGATACCCCACGTTCCAGGTATTGATATAATTTAATACTTACATCTTCTCCAATATTTTCTTGCGCTTCTTCAGTTGAACCTCCAATATGTGGAGTAAGTATTACGTTTGATAAACCTTGTAATGGAGTTTCAAATTTATCTCCATTTTTTTCTGGTTCCCATGGGTATACATCAATTGCCGCGCCACTTAAATGCTTTGATTTTAATGCTTCCGCTAACGCATCTAAGTCTACCACTTCACCTCTCGCATAGTTAATTAATATTGCACCAGGTTTAATTTGCTTTATGACTTCCTTATTAATTAAATTTTTAGTTTGACTAGTTTCTGGAACATGCAATGAAATAATATCTGAACTACTTACCAATTCTTTAATTGATTTTACTGCAATTGCATTGCCTAATGGCAGTTTGGTCTCTACATCATAAAACTTTACTTTCATTCCCATTGCTTCGGCCATGATACTGGTTTGCATACCAATATTCCCGTATCCGATTAATCCAATTGTTTTTCCTCTTAATTCAAAACTGCCTTTTGCATCCTTATTCCATATGCCTTCGTGGGCAGCTTTATTCTTGTCAATAATTTTACGAATCAACATTATAGAAGATCCAATAACCAATTCCGCAACACTTCTTGTATTACTATACGGAGCATTAAAAACGGCCACCCCTTTTTGTTTGCAAGCTTTCATATCCACTTGGTTGGTGCCGATACAAAAACAACCTATTGCTTGTAATTTTTTAGCACTATCCAATACCTTTTTAGAAATAAAAGTTTTAGATCGAATACCTAAAATATGAACATCTTTTATAACCTTGATTAATTCCTCCTCACTTAAGGCGCCTGCTACTTTTTTTACGTCAGCATAGCCTTGCAGTTTAAAATATTGAACTGCCTTTTCACTTATATTTTCTAAGAATAATACTTTGATTTTGTCTTTAGGATAGCTAGTGGTATCTAAATTACTCATGAAGCAAAGTTAAAAAATATAGTTGGTTTGCAGAATATTAACAATAAAAACTACAAAACAGCGTTAATTTTGTAGTTGTTAAAGAAATACCCTATAAAATACTAACAGATGATTGTGAGGATCCCATTATTGTTATTTGCCTTTTTTATAAGTTGTGCTGGTGGACCCAATCAAGGTCCAAAAGCCAATGCAGATGTTGCCCCTAATAATTTTACGTATAAAATTTTAAGTAACGGTGAAAAAGAAAGATTAGCTGCTGAAATTCGCGCAAAATATGAGAAGCTTTTAGGAAGAAGTTTTAGTGGTGAAATTGTAGTTGCAAAAAATGGTGAAATTGTTTTTGAAGACTATAAAGGGTTTTCAAATTATGCTACTAAATCACCTATTAATGCTGAAACACCCATACATCTAGCATCAATATCTAAAACATTTACTGGGATGGCTTCCTTAAAACTTTGGGAGGAGCATAAATTAGATTTAAATGCAACAGTTACAAAGTACTTACCTAACTTTCCTTATACGGATGTAACTATTGAAGAATTACTATCCCATCGTAGTGGCTTACCTGATTACACTTATTTTATGGAAACCCATAAATACCAGGCGGTTAAGACAAAGAATAAAAAAGGTAGATGGGTTAAAAAATTACAATTGATTTCAAATGAAGCGCCGTTTAAATCAGGTAATTATAGTAATCAAGATGTGTTAGATTTCATGGTTGCTAAACATCCTATGCCACAAGCAAAACCCAATAAGGTATTTAAATATTGTAATACCAATTACGTGATGTTGGCCTTAATTATTGAGAAAATTACAGGTAAAGATTTTCCATCCTATATGTCTGAAACCATTTTCAAACCTTTGAAAATGAATAATACTTACATTTTTAATGCTAAAGTAATTGACAGATATACCCCTTCCTATAATGCAAAAATGCAGCCTTATCGCATTGAAAAATATGACTGTATATATGGAGATAAAAATGTATACAGTACCGCTAGAGATATGTATTTATGGGATAAAGCGCTTACCGAAGGGAAATTTTTAGCTCCAAGTACTTTGCAAATGGCCTATGAGCCCAAAAGTCCTTTGACCAGAGATTTTCATAATTATGGCTTAGGTTGGAGAATGTTATTAAAACCAAATGAAGATAAATTAATCTACCATAATGGATGGTGGCATGGCAATAACACAGTATTTACAAGGCTTATAGCCGATTCTGCAACTATTATTATATTGGGCAATCGTTTTAATAAAACCATTTATAAGGGCAAGGAAATCGCATCCGTATTTACAGGTAAGCAAGACACTACCGCTTTAGTGGAGTAAAGTTGCCTTTTTTTGCCATTTTTTGGCCTTTTAGCCCTATTTTTGCAGACCTTAATTGAATCTAAACTATTAACTGAATTAAGAAATTCTTATGAAAGATTGTCTATTTTATGCCGTTCCGGCCATGGGTATTGTAGGTTTACTATATACTCTATTGAAATTCAACTGGGTATCTAAGCAAGATGCCGGTAATGATCGTATGAAAGAAATCAGTAATTATATTGCTGAAGGTGCTATGGCTTTCTTAAAAGCTGAGTGGAAAATATTAGGATATTTCGTGGTGATTGTTGCCTTATTATTAGGCTTCATGGCTTCAAAAAATGAGTCTAGTCACTGGAGTATTGCTATTGCATTCGTAATTGGAGCTGTATTTAGTGCAACTGCAGGTTATATCGGAATGAAAATTGCTACTAAAGCAAACGTAAGAACTGCCGAAGCTGCTAAAACAAGTTTAGCACGTGCATTAAAAGTTTCATTCACTGGAGGTTCTGTAATGGGCTTAGGTGTATCTGGTTTAGCGGTGTTAGGTTTAGGTGGATTATTTTTAATTATCAAACATTTCTTCTCTCCAGATGGCGATGCAGAAGGCATGTTAAGAACAATAGAAATTTTAACTGGATTCTCTTTAGGTGCTGAGTCAATCGCGTTATTTGCACGTGTTGGTGGAGGAATCTATACTAAAGCTGCAGACGTTGGAGCGGATTTAGTAGGTAAAGTAGAAGCTGGTATCACTGAAGACGATCCTCGTAATCCTGCAACTATTGCAGATAACGTAGGTGACAACGTAGGAGACGTTGCAGGTATGGGTGCCGATTTATTTGGATCTTATGTTGCAACTGTTTTGGCTACCATGGTTTTGGGTCAAGAAGTTACTGGTGTTGGTGGTGGAAAGTTAGTAGATGCCTTTGGTGGTTTATCTCCTATTTTATTACCAATGTTAATTGCTGGTGTAGGTATTTTATTATCTATCATTGGTACTTTCTTTGTAAGAATTAGTGAGTCTGCGGGATTAAATACTGCAACAGTTCAAAGAGCATTGAACATGGGTAACTATGGTTCAATGATATTAACTGCCATTGCTTGTTACTTTTTAGTTTCAAACATTTTACCTGAAACAATGGTATTGAGAGGATTAGAATTTACAAGATTTGGAGTAATTGGTGCAATTGCTGTAGGTTTAATCGTAGGTACTTTAATGAGTATCATTACTGAATATTATACTGCAATGGGTAAGCGTCCAGTATTAAGTATTATCAAACAATCTAGCACAGGTCACGCTACAAATATCATTGGTGGATTAGCAATTGGAATGGAATCTACTTTCTATCCAATATTAGTATTAGCTGCTGGTATTTATGGTTCTTTTGCTTGTGCGGGATTATATGGTGTGGCAATTGCTGCTGCCGGAATGATGGCTACCACTGCTATGCAATTAGCGATTGACGCATTTGGTCCTATTGCAGATAATGCTGGTGGTATTGCTGAAATGAGTGAGTTGCCAGCTGAGATTCGTGAGAAAACAGATATTTTAGATGCGGTTGGAAATACAACTGCTGCTAGTGGTAAAGGTTTTGCCATTGCTTCTGCTGCATTAACTTCATTAGCATTATTTGCTGCCTTTGTAGGAGTAGCAATGCCTAATAATCAACATATTGATATTTACAAAGCCGACGTTTTAGCTGCTTTATTTGTTGGAGGTATGATTCCATTTATTTTCTCTTCATTAGCAATTCGTGCAGTGGGTGAAGCTGCAATGGCAATGGTAGAGGAAGTACGTCGTCAGTTCCGTACCATTCCAGGAATTATGGAAGGTACAGGTAAGCCGGAGTACGATAAATGTGTGGCTATCTCAACAGAGGCATCTCTTAAAAAAATGATGTTACCTGGTGCTATTACTATTATCTCTCCTATCTTAATTGGTTTCACATTAGGCCCAGAAGCTTTAGGTGGTTTCTTAGCCGGTGCAACAGTAAGTGGTGTGTTAATGGGTATCTTCCAAAACAACGCAGGTGGTGCTTGGGATAACGCTAAAAAATCTTTTGAAAAAGGAGTTGAAATTAACGGAGAGATGTTCTATAAAAAATCTGAACCACATAAAGCATCTGTAACAGGTGATACTGTGGGTGATCCATTTAAAGATACATCTGGTCCTTCAATGAATATCTTAATTAAGTTAATGTCAATTGTTTCATTGGTATTGGCTCCAACATTAGCTAAAATGCACCCAACTGGAGCTGCTACTGTTAAACAACAAATTGTTGAAATTTCAGTAACTCAATCTGATTCTTCAAAAATGATGACAGATTCAAGCAATACAGTAACTGTTTCTGCCGATGCTAAAACTTTATTACAAGCTTTACAAGCGGATGGTTTAGCACCAAAGGATAATGTAAATATTAACGTGAATAACGGTAAAATTTCAGTGAATGGAAAAGCTTTAACCAACGAGCAAAATGCTAAATACGCTAGTTACTTAAAAACTAAATAGTCTATTTTATATAAATATTAACAAGATCCCTCCGATTTTTCGGGGGGATTTTTTTTGTTTTTTCAATCTCTTAAAGTAGATTGCTTACGAATATAATCGTAATACAATGAGCAAAACTTTTAAGCCAACCGAAAGTGAATTAGATATCCTTAGTATTCTTTGGGAAAAGCAGCGCGCCACTGTAAGAGACGTACATGAGATTATACAACTCACAAAGGAAGTTGGATATACCACTACCCTAAAGTTGATGCAAATTATGCACGAGAAAGGGTTGGTGTCTAGAGACGAGTCATCCAAAACACATATTTATATTCCTTGTTTTGAAAAAGAAAAAGCGCAAGAGCAATATGTTGGAAAAATGATTAAAACCCTTTTTAGCGGCAGTACCTCTCAATTAGTAATGCAAGCGCTTGGACATCATCATGCTAACCAGGAAGATTTATTAGCAATCAAGCAATTAATAGCAACTTTAGAAAAAAGAAAATAAGACCATTTTTTATTTTAAATGAATTTAAATGATTTCATTTTTTATTAATAACCTTTCTTATTCCATTTTTGACAATATTATATTTTTTTCAATATTGTGGTTGGTTTATGACCTATTGAAAAATGTATTTAAATTAACTGCTCAAAATAAATATTTATTCACTTTATTATTTCTGTCTATTGGGACCTTGTATTTTTGGTTTGATTTGTTTTCAGATAAACAAATTCACTTTATTCAATATTTAAATGTTGGCTCTATTTTTCATGGACTAAATTACACAATTTCAAGTTTAAC
>CAIQQR010000014.1 GCA_903874055.1 uncultured Bacteroidota bacterium
CAATTAATTAAATTAATATTCGATGCATACAATTATGATCTAGATTCTTTAGTGAATCCTAGCCCTACAATTGATGATCTTTTAAATTTGTCAACCAGTCAATTATGGGCAATTGCAATTGATCTAGATATTTTAGGGGATGAGCTGCTATGAATAAAATTAAAAATGGTTCAATTGGTGTAGATTTAAATGATGATAGAGGAAAATTATTTCAAATTTTCCATATTGGCCATGAGTTTGTATATTTTCAATATTTAAATTCACCCATTCAGGGTATTTGCAAAATAGTAGATTGCTGGTTATTAATGTAATTTTTTAGGGTTTAAATTAAACGGGACTAGTTCCCGTCTTTTTTTAATTTACTATGTAAGTGTGCGCACACTTCGATTGCATCAAATTCTAGGGCTTTTGAGACGTTATTTTAAAAGTATAGGGGTAAGTATAGGTTAACTATTTAAATTGATTCTAGGGCGTTCTAAGCGGTTTAAAGGACTATTTTTTAGGATGTATGAATTATTAAATTTTTGATTTGAAGTGAGCACTCACTTACATTTTAGCGAAGTAAGCACTCACTTACATTCAAAAAAAATAAAGAAAAATGTATTTTTACCCTATACACCCCCCCCTGAAAAATTAAAGTATGCTATTTTTTAGAGGTAGGGGGCTTTTTTTATTTTCAAGTATTAATCACCACAAAAACAGGCAATGGCTTCTTCGTTCAGATCTGAAAACATATCTTGTTGGCTTTTTGCGTATTCGTACAATTGCTTATATGAAGGTCTGTCTTTTCTGAATCTTGCTCCATCTCCAAATTTTTTGTTGCTGCTTTGGGCGTGAGACTCCATGTTCATCCACCAAATTGCTCTTTCAGGTTTCTCTTTTATAAGTGTAAATATTTGGTTTGTTGGCTTCAAAAAACATAAATCACAATTTCCATGCATTGTTACCCCCTTATTATTTGGAAGACCAAGGTCAAAATCTTGCCCCCCCCAAAAATTTCCAACGTCTTCTTTTGTTATACCAGCAGCAACTAATGGAGTTCTATGTCTTGCAATCTTTGCTGCCCTCCTTTGTTCATCAGCTCTAATTCCTACCCAATCCATGTTTTCATTATGTTTCCAACCTATTGATTTTAAATAATGATGTATTACTTTAATTTTCAGATTAATTGTGCAAATTCTTGCTACTGGATTAGGTAAATATGGTTTACCATTTTGGTCAATGCTTTGAGCAAAAGGTTCTCCATTTCTACTTGCAGTCTTATAGTTAACTACTTTGAACCTATCTTTTGGTGCTTCCGCTTGTTGAAACTCTAACCATGTAATTGGAACCCCCCAATTAGCTTCACAATCATGTACAAATTTAAGAGTTTCTTCCATTTCTTTGCCAGTATTTGCAAAACAAACAATAGCCTCATCTGGAAGACCATTGTTTGATTGCAATATCCTCCAAAGCATATAACCAGATGTTCTACCCCCACTAAAACTAATAACAGTAGGTTCAATTATTTTAAAAGGGTCATTCATTTTATAAAACTTCTAAATATTTCAGTACTTTCTCTGCTGCTTCACGTTTCCAAGCCTTTTTTAAAGGGTCTAAATATATTTTCTTCCATTCGTACACCTGGTAAGGCCATCTGTCATCAAAATGGGCGTTTTTCTCGATCTTTGAACCCTTTCCCTGGTCTAACCAACTGTGGCATCTTGCACAAGCCCAGATTGAATAGCAGTCCTCTGCTTTGAGCCCTCTAGCTTTACCATGTACGAGTTGATTTGAATGTGCTGCAACTGTTGTTTCAGATTCACCCAGGCAGTTATCAAGGGCTTGAAGTATGCAAGGTTGACCTTGTGCGAGTTTAAGTAGGTTTGGATCTCGATACATTCTCTTGCCTTATTTGTATTTCTTCTGATAGTAATTGTCTGTCAAGGTATTTTCTAAGCCAATCAGCCCCCCCTAAAACTTTGA
>CAIQQR010000015.1 GCA_903874055.1 uncultured Bacteroidota bacterium
AGACTTTTTTAAGAAAGGAGAAAATATTAGAGCAGTTATTGAGCGCGTAGACATGAAAAATAATTCACCAGTAATTATCTTATCTAGAACAAGCCCTTTATTCTTAGCTAAATTATTAGAAATAGAAGTTCCTGAAATTTTTGACGGTTTAATCACTATCAAGAAAATTGTTCGCGAACCAGGTGAGCGTGCTAAAGTAGCTGTTGAATCATTCGATGATCGTATTGATCCAGTAGGTGCTTGTGTGGGTATGAAAGGTTCTCGTATTCACGGAATTGTACGTGAATTGAAAAACGAAAACATCGACGTAATTAACTTTACTACCAATACTCAATTATTAATTCAACGTTCATTAACGCCAGCAAAAATTAGCTTCATGAATTTGGACAATGATCGTAAGCGTGCTGAAGTTTATTTACAAGCCGATCAAGTTTCTTTAGCCATTGGTCGTCGTGGTGTAAACATCAAATTAGCATCTGAATTAACAGGTTATGAATTGGATGTTTACCGCGAGGACGAAGAAGTAGTAGATGAATTTGATATCGATATGGATGAATTTACAGACGAAATTGAGCCATGGATTATTGACGAATTTAAGCGTGTGGGTTGTGATACAGGCCGCAGTGTTTTAAAATTAAGTCCAGAAGAATTGGAAAGAAGAACCGACTTAGAAAAAGAAACGATCGAAGATGTGCGTCGTATCTTACAAGAAGAATTTGACAAAGGCGAATAACCTTTGAATAAGAAGTATATTTGTAATAGGTGATTGGTCCCTAGTCATCTTTAGATTTAAATGGGACAAAAAACAATAGAATGTCAGAATTGAAACTACCAAGACTGTTAGCAGCTGCGAAAGAATTTAATGTTGGTCAAGACACCATCATTGATTTCCTGGCAAAAAAAGGTTTTCCTAAAGACGACCTTAAGCCAACAGCTAAATTATCTGAAGAGCAGTACTATGCTTTGCAGGCCGAATTCCAAAGCGATAAAGCAGCTAGGAATAAGGCGGATCATGTTGAATTGCCAAAAGGTGCCGGAGTGGATAAGGCTAAAAAAGCAGAAGAGGCTCCAGCTGCTGAAGTTAAGAAAGTAGAAGCGCCAAAGCCTGTAGTAGCAGATGTTCCTAAAGTAGATGCGTTTGCAGAAATTGCAAATCCTACAAAAGAAGAGCCCGTAAAAGTAAAAGTGGAAGCTCCTGAAGTAGAAGCCCCTAAAGTGATTAATAAAATTGATTTGTCATTAATTGACTCATCAACTCGTCCTAAGAAAGGAACTAAAAAAGCAGAGGCCCCAGTAGCCGATGAAGCTCCTGCAAAAGAAAGTATAGAAACTGCAAAGCCAAAAGCTGCGGCTAAAAAAGAGACACCAAAAGCGGAAGCAACTCCTGCTCCTAAGCCAGCGCCTGCTGCTCCTGTGGATCACTCTATTGCACCTGAAAATGTGCACGGTGAAATCACTAACATTCAAGCAGATAAATTAACAGGTCCAAAAGTTTTAGGTAAAATTGATTTACCAATTAATAGTGATACACGTCCTAAACCTTTAAGTCAGGAAGAAAAACGTACGCGTAAACGTATTCCTGTTCAAGGTCAAGGTAATCGTCCACAAGGTCAGGGTGGTCAAGGCGGTAACACGCAAGGTCAAACTGGTGGTGGTTATCAGGGCAATCGTCCTAATAATGGGGGTGGTGGTTATCAAGGGAATCGTCCTAATAATGGAACTGGTGGTGGTTATCAAGGCAATCGTCCAAATAATAATCGTCCAGGTCAAGCAGGCGGTGGTCGTAGAAATGTTCCACAAACTGCTGAGCAAAAAGAAATCGATCAAAAAGCAATTCAAGATAAGATCAAGGAAACACAAGCTAAATTATCAGGCCAAGGTGGTAGAGGTAAGAGCATGAAGTCCAAGTATCGTCGTCAAAGAAGAGAAGAAGCTGCTGAAAATGAAAACAACGAACAAAGAGAAGATAACAAACTACAAGTAACTGAATTTGTTACTGTAAGTGAGTTGTCAAGCTTGATGGATGTAAGCTTTGCGGATATTATTAGCAAGTGTATGAACTTAGGTATCATGGTATCTATCAACCAACGTTTGGATGCGGAAGTAATTGAATTAGTTGCCTCTGAATTTGGTTTTGAAGTTGAGTTTGTTGGATTAGAAGAAGCGGAAGAAATGGATGAGCAAGAGGAAGCAGATGATTTAGCTAATTTAGTGGAGCGTCCTCCAATTGTTACCATCATGGGTCACGTGGATCACGGTAAAACTTCATTACTGGATTATATTCGAAACGCGAATGTGGTTGCTGGTGAGGCCGGTGGTATCACACAACATATTGGTGCATACGAAGTGACTTTGCCAAATGGTAAAGCAATCACTTTCTTGGATACGCCTGGTCACGAAGCCTTTACAGCGATGCGTGCACGTGGTGCTAAAATCACGGACATTGCAATTATTGTTGTTGCAGCGGATGATGCAGTAATGCCTCAAACGAAAGAAGCCATTAGTCACTCGCAAGCTGCAAGTGTACCAATGATTTTTGCGGTAAATAAAATTGATAAAGACGGCGCAAATCCGCAAAAGATATACGAGCAATTATCTCAAATGAATATTTTAGTAGAAGCTTGGGGTGGTAAATTCCAAAACCAAGAATTATCTGCTAAGCAAGGATTGAATGTAGATGCATTATTAGAAAAAGTATTATTAGAATCTGAAATTTTAGATTTAAAAGCAAATCCAAATCGAGAAGCAACAGGTAGTGTAATTGAAGCGTCTTTGGATAAAGGCCGTGGATATGTTGCAACCATTCTTGTTCAAAACGGAACATTACGTCAAGGTGATTTGATTTTATCTGGCCAGTTTTATGGTCGTGTAAAAGCAATGTTCAATGAGCGTAATCAAAGAATTGAAGTAGCACCTCCTTCAACACCGGTGGTGATATTAGGTTTAAATGGTGCACCTCAGGCGGGTGAGAAGTTCAAAGTATATGATGATGAAGCGGAAGCAAAAGAATTGGCAACTAAACGTGCTCAATTATTAAGAGAGCAAGGTTTAAGAACTAGAAAACATATTACATTAGATGAAATTGGTCGTCGTTTAGCTTTAGGAAACTTTAAAGAATTAAACATCATCATTAAAGGTGACGTGGACGGTTCGGTGGAAGCCTTGAGCGATTCATTACAAAAATTATCTACAGAAGAAATTGCGGTAAGAGTAGTATTGAAAGGCGTAGGTCAAATTTCAGAATCAGATGTATTATTGTCTGCTGCTTCTGACGCCATTATAATTGGATTTAACGTTCGTCCTAGTATGCAAGCAAATCGCTTAGCCGAATCGGAAGGCGTTGAAATTAAAATGTACTCTATTATCTATAACGCCATTGATGAAATCAAGAGCGCGATGGAAGGTATGTTGGAACCAAAAATCCAAGAGAAAATTGTTGCGAATGTGGAAGTACGTGAGGTTTACAAATTTGATAAAGCAACCGTTGCAGGATGTTTTGTATTAGATGGTAAATTAAGTCGTAACTCTAAAATACGTATTATTCGTGATGGTATCGTTGAATTCCCAAGAGGCGAAGGTCAAGCAGCTGAATTGGGAAGTTTAAAACGATTCAAAGACGATGTGAAAGAAGTTGTTTCTAATATGGAATGTGGTTTAACTATTAAAAACTTTAGCGATTTGAAACCTGGTGATATCGTGGAAGCTTTTGAAGAAGAAGAAGTTAAACGTACTTTATAAAATAATTAAGATTTGATAGTTGGGAGTATCACCCAGCTATCAGATCTTTACCCTATTAATTGTATTATTGATGAAAATAGTTAGCGTAGTTTTTTCTTTAGTTTTATTGTCGTTTTCATTCTCGGCAAAGGCACAAGTAAAAAAAGTATTGGCCGATAAAATTATTGCAACTGTAGGCGATAAATTTATTTTAAAGTCTGACATTGAAAATGCAGCGGCAGATTATAAGCGACAAGCACAAGGTCAGGAAGGAGTAGTGCTTCCTACAGATTGCCAAATTTTAGAAGGTCAATTAATTCGCAAAGCCTTGGTATTACAGGCCGAAAAGGATTCTATCAACGTAACTGAGGATGAAATTCAAAATGCAATTGATAGTCGTATTAGAAGCTTTTTACAACAATTCGGATCAAAGGAAGTATTAGAAGAAGTTGCCGGTCGTAGCATTGGTCAATTAAAAGATGACTTTAGACTTTTAATTAAGGAACAAAAGTTAGCTGACGAAATGCAGGAAAAAATTGTAGACAAAATTAAAATTACGCCAACTGAAGTGCGTGCATTCTACAATAAAATTCCAACCGATAGTTTGCCTTTGTATGAAAGTGAAGTGCAGGTTTTAGAATTGGTAATGCACCCAAAAGCCAATAGAGATGTTGAAGAGTATGTAATTAAGCAAATGATGGATTATCGCCGTCAAGTTGAAACAGGCGTTAATAAATTTGATCAATTGGTTAAATTATATTCTGAAGATCCAAGTGCAAAAGAAAATTTAGGACAATTCAATTTAAATAGAAATCAAAAAGACTTTGACCCTGCATTTATGTCTGGATCTTTCCGTTTAAAGGAAGGTCAAATATCTGCGCCTATCAAATCTAAATTTGGTTACCATTTAATTCAATTAATCTCAAGATCGGGTGATGATGCAGTGGTAAAACATATTTTACGCATTCCTCCTATTTCAAATGATGAAATTAATGAAACCAAGCATTTTTTAGATAGCGTGCGTAAGGACGTGGTAGCTGGAAAATATAGTTTTGGTGAAGCAGTGAATAAGAATAGTGATGATGATGGTAGTAAATTTACAGGTGGTGCTATTTCAGGTAGAGATGGCTCAACCTATATTAATTACGACCAATTGCCTGACAAGGAAATGGTAGTGTTGTTAAAAACAATGAAGCCAGGAGATATTTCTGCACCTCAGGTATACATAGACGACAGAGGACGTAAAGCAGTGAGATTGGTATTTTTTAAAGACCGCACTGAACCACATAAGGAAAACTTGAAAGAGGATTATAATCGTGTTGCCGCAAGAGCACTAGCCGTTAAAAAACAAAAGGTTTTAGAAGAATGGTTTAACGAGCATATTACGAATTATTACATATTTATTGATGATGCCTATCAGCCTTGTGATGAGATTAAGGAATGGACAAAAGTGGCTAACACCCTTTCTAAGCAAAAAACCTATTAATTTCAGTTTTTTTTGCCTGCTTCTTAGATAAGATTAAGGAACTATTGTAAATTTGTGGCTCCTTAAACACCATCATGAGCGACGAAATTAAACACGAATGTGGCCTAGCCTATATTCGATTAAGAAAACCCCTCTCTTATTATCTACAAAAAAGAGGTACGGTTACCTACGGGCTTAATAAATTATACCTTTTGATGGAAAAACAGCACAATCGTGGTCAAGATGGTGCTGGTATCGCAACTTTAAAATTAAATATCGAAGCGGGTAATCCTTATTTATATCGACAAAGAAGTAATGCGCCTCAACCCATTGCAGATTTATTTTACAAAATAGGTTTAGAAATTCAAGAGCTCGAAAAATTCCAGAAAGATATTAGCAAGCATCCAGGATTAATGAAAGGCCACTTGCCTTTTATGGGTGAAATTTTGCTAGGTCATTTACGTTATGGTACACAGGGCAAAAACAATGTTGAGTTTTGTCATCCATTTATCAAAAAGGATTTAGTCCCAGGCAAAAATATTGCACTAGCCGGTAATTTTAACTTAGTAAATACCGATGAATTATTTCAACAAATAGATTTTAATCCAGGTGCTTTTGAAAAACAAAGTGACCTAGCTGCTATGATGGAAGTAATTCATCATTTTTTAGTGAAGGAAGAGGCTTTAAATCCTAATGCTCCTAATATTGTAAATGTATTGAAACAAGCTGCTCCATTATTTGATGGCGGTTTTACCATTGGCGGTTTAATAGGCAATGGATACAGTTTTATCATGCGCGATGCAAATGGCATTCGTCCAGCGTATTATTATATTGATGGTGAAGTTATTGTAGCAGCAAGTGAAAGAGCTGCCATTCGTACTACTTTTAATGTAGGTGAAAATGAAGTATTGGAATTAATGCCAGGTACTGCATTAATTGTGGATGACAAAGGGGATTATCAAATTGAACAAATATTAGCGCCAAAAGAAAGACGTGCATGTTCCTTTGAACGCATTTATTTTTCTAGAGGTAGCGACGAAAAAATATACAGAGAGCGTATTGCTTTAGGAAATCATTTGAGCAAAATTGTGTTAGACAGAATTGAGAAAGATTTAAAAAATACCATTTTCTCTTATATCCCTAATACGGCCGAAGTTGCTTTTTATGGTTTAGTAAAAGGCATGGAGCAATACTTAAATAAAATTAAAGTAGAGCGTATATTAAGTTGGGGTAAGGATGTAGATCCTGAGCGTTTAGAAGAAATGGTGAATCGAAAAATTCGTCAAGAAAAAATTGCGATTAAAGATGTTAAGTTAAGAACCTTTATTACCGAAGATGCTAACCGAAACGAAATGGTTCAGCACGTGTATGATATTACTTACGGAACGGTTAAAAAAGACGAGGACACATTAGTGGTAATAGATGATAGTATTGTGCGTGGTACTACTTTAAAAGAAAGTATCATCAGAATGTTGTCAAGACTTTCACCTAAAAAAATTATTGTTGTTTCATCAGCACCTCAAATCAGGTACCCAGATTGTTATGGTATTGATATGAGTAAAATGGGTGATTTTATTGCATTTAAAGCTGCAATTTCTTTATTGGAAGAAAGAGGCATGACTAATGTGATTGATGAAACGTATCAAAAAATTAAAGCACTAGAATTAGCTGGCAATTTAAATACCGAAAATGTAGTTAAGCATATTTATAAGCCATTCACCCCTGAAGAAATTTCTGATAAAATTGCACAGTTAATCACGCCTAGTAATGTAAATATTCCGGTAGAAGTGATTTATCAAACTGTGGAAGACTTGCATGAATGTTGTCCAACCAATACAGGCGACTGGTACTTTACAGGTAATTATCCAACACCAGGTGGAAATAAGGTTTGCAACAAAGCCTTTGTAAACTATGTCGAAGGCAATAATGTTAGAGGATATTAATAAAAAAGGAGCCGGTGGCTCCTTTTTTATTAATATGGCTTTAAGAAGAACTTAGACTCTATAACAAATAGCATTGATATTCATTCCTGCTCCAACGGATGCAAAAATAACAATATCGCCTTTGTTTAATTGATGTTGGGGGTATTTGCCATGCTTTACCATATCATATAAAGTAGGAATGGTTGCTACTGAACTATTACCTAAATCATGAATACTCATTGGCATGATATTCTCTGGCACTTCCCTTGTTCCGTATAATTTAAACAATGCTTTTATAAAGCCTTCATCCATTTTTTCGTTGGCCTGATGTAGGAAAAATTTCTTTACGTCTTTAATGTCTACACCTGCTTTTTCAATACACTCTTTCATAGCGATAGGTACATTCTTAATTGCATATTCGTAAACCTTACGACCTTTCATTTTTATGTATCTAGTTTCTTCTTCTCCTTCTGGATGGTAAGACTTCCCTAAATATAAAAAATAGGTTTCATCATTACAATGGCTTTGAACACTTGCGGCTAAAATTCCACTGTCAGTATCTTTACCTTCTTCCACAATACATGCGCCAGCGCCGTCACTAAAAATCATGCTATCTCTGTCATGCGGATCAACCACCCTGCTTAATGTTTCGGCACCAATCACTAAACAACGCTTAGCCATGCCAGATTTTATAAAAGCGTCTGCTTGAATGACACCTTGAATCCATCCAGGACAACCAAATAAAATATCATAAGCCACGCAGTTAGGATTGTGAATACCTAGCTGATTTTTTACTCTTGAAGCAATTGCAGGAATGGTATCTGTTTGAATTGTTCCAGGCATTACGTTTCCAAAATTATGTGCTACAATTATTTGATCAATGGTTTCTGGATCAATGCCAGCATCTAATATGGCTAATTTTGAAGCCTCTGTTGCCATTTCAGAAGTATTCATGCTTGTTTCAGCATACCTTCTTTCATAGATACCTGTGATGTCTTTGAATTTTTCTACAATTTCCTGATTCGGCGTAGTAATTAACTCACCGTTCTCGCCATAAAAGGTATTTGAAATAAAATCTTTATTGGTCTTTACAATATTGGGTATATAACTGCCTGTGCCAGTAATAATTGTTGCCATAGGGGAACTTTAAGTTAAAGCAATCGTTTAGATTGGTAAGATATGAATTAATAGTAAACTATATGTATTTATCTCCCTTATTTCGTTTCACTTCTGCTACATATTCTTTAATAGATTGCTCTTTTTCTTTACTACAAATTAGTAAAACGTCTTTTGTATCTACAACAATAAAATCGTCCAGCCCTTGCACTACTACTAATTTATCTTTTGGAGCATTGATCATACATTTAGTAGCATCAATCACTACTACATTATCCGAAGCCACTGCATTACTAAAATAATCTTTCTCCATATTCTCGTAAGCACTATTCCATGTACCTAAATCGCTCCATCCAAAGGAAGATGGAATAACATAAACATTATCTGCTTTTTCCATGATAGCGATGTCAATGGAAATATTTGTACAAAGCGGATAAATTTTTTGTATCGATTTTTTTTCTTTGTCTGTATTGAAATTTTCTTTTTCATTATCAAACAACTCAAACATTTCTGGTTGTAACTTTTCGAAAGCATTTAAAATAGTATTCGCTTTCCAGGCAAAAATACCGGCATTCCATAAAAAGTCGCCACTCGCTAAAAACGACTTTGCAATTTCTAAGTCTGGTTTTTCGGTAAATGTTTTTACTTTATATACTCCTTTTGTAACTTCTAATCCTTCATATTGAATATAGCCATATCCCGTGTTGGGATTCGAAGGTTGAATGCCCAAAGTCACCAATGCTTTTATATTAGAAACAAAATCTAAAGCGCGCTCTACAATTTTTTGGAAATTATCTTCTTCTAAAATTAAATGATCACTAGGCGCAACTATAAAAGTAGCTTCAGGATCTTTTTGTGCCAATTTAAAAGAAATGTAGGCAATACAAGGAGCTGTATTTTTTTTACTAGGCTCTGCTAAAATATTTTCAATGGGAAGTATAGGTAATTGTTTTTTTACAATATCTACATATTCCTCTGATGTAACAATGTAAATATTTTCAATAGGAATAAATTTTGCATATCGCTCAAAAGTCCATTGAATAAGCGTTTTGCCTGTATTTAATACATCTAAAAATTGTTTTGGGTAAGATGTTCTACTCATTGGCCAAAATCTACTTCCAATTCCTCCCGCCATGATCGCTACGTAATGATGCTTATTATTCATCCCTTTCATAATTTATTTTATAAAATTCCTTCTCTCATTAAATCATGCATGTGTATCATGCCTATATATTGATTATCGTCAGCAACAATAATTTGACTTATATCTTTCTCTTGCATTAATGCAAGCGCTTCCACTGCTAAAGCATCAGCACCAATGGTAATTGGTGATTTATGATAAATATCTGCAGCTGTTAATTGCTGTATGGTGTTATGTTGTTCCAGCATTCTTCTTATATCACCATCTGTGATAATTCCTTCAACATTATTTGAGTCATTTATAACCGATGTAGCACCTAATCTGTTTTTAGAAATAGTTAATATCACTTCTTTTAAACTAGTATTTAATTTTACACTTGGCTTTGTATTTGTATTTGCAATTTGCCCTACAGTAAGTGTAAGTCGTTTTCCTAAATTTCCGCCTGGATGAAATTTTGCAAAGTCAATGGCTTTAAAATTATTTAACTCCATCAAACACATGGCAACTAAATCACCCATCACAATTTGTGCAGTGGTAGATGAGGTGGGTGCTAAATTATTTCTACAAGCTTCCTTTTGAACGGTGGTGTTTAAAATCCAGTTAGCTTCTTTGGCTAAATAGCTGTCAGTGTTACCCACCATTCCAATTAAAATATTGCCAAATTGTTTTACCAATTGTACCAGGTTTTTAATTTCTGGACTTTCACCACTTTTGCTAATAATTAATACAATATCATCTGAAGTAATCATGCCAGAATCTCCATGTATGGCTTCGGCTGCATGTAAAAAAATGGAAGGGGTCCCTGTAGAATTACAAGTAGCCACAATTTTTTGAGCAATAATGGAGCTTTTGCCAATTCCACTTACAATAAAACGACCCTTGCAAGCGTGAATGGCTTCCACTGCTTTTTCAAAATGGTCGTTGATGAAATTTGATAAAGATTGTATAGCCTCTAATTCAATTTCGAGCGTTGTTTTTGCGATTCCCTTTATGCTATTTGTCATATGCTTTTAAAGATGGACAAAGTTAATGCTTCATATACTTTTAAGCCCCAATTATAAGAAAACCTTAAAAAAAAGACATTTCTAAAAATTCCATATTGGAATGAACAAATCTTGCAATAAATTCGTTAACTTATTGATGCTTATTTTACAGAAAAGATTGATTTTAAGATATTTATAAATGCCAAAAGCTAAAAAAACAACCAAACCTGCTTCAAATGCCGACTCAAACCCCCAAGGATTGGGTAAAAACGATATAGTTGCGGCCCTAGAGCAACATTTTGGGTTTAAGGAATTCAAGGGAACACAGGAAAAAGCCATTTTATCCCTATTAAGCGGAAAAGACACATTTGTAATCATGCCAACAGGGGGTGGAAAAAGCCTATGTTACCAATTACCAGCATTAATGTTACCAGGTTGTGCGATTGTGGTTTCTCCTTTAATTGCATTGATGAAAAATCAAGTGGACTTGGTAAGAGGCTATAGTGAAAAGGATGATGTGGCCCATTTTTTAAATTCCTCTTTAAATAAAGGTCAAATCAAGGAAGTTAAAGCCGATTTATTATCTGGTAAGACCAAATTATTATATGTAGCGCCTGAGACCTTAACCAAACAGGAAAACTTGGACTTTTTTAGTGACTTGAAAGTTTCTTTTTTCGCTGTTGACGAAGCGCATTGTATTTCGGAATGGGGTCATGATTTTAGACCAGAATACCGAAGACTAAAAGAAATGATGGAAGAGATTAATAATCAAGTTCCCATCATTGCATTAACTGCAACAGCAACACCAAAAGTACAATCAGATATTGTTAAGAATCTTTCATTGCGTGATCCCGAAGTGTTAATTTCTTCTTTCAATAGAGCCAACTTATATTATGAAGTGCAACCGAAAGTGAAAAAGGAATTAACCATTAAAAGTATTGTAAAATATATATCTGGGCATAAAGGAAAGAGCGGTATTATTTATACTTTAAATAGAAAGACTACCGAAGAATTGGCAGATATTTTAATTGCAAATAATATTAAAGCGGTTGCCTATCACGCAGGATTAGATCAAAAATTAAGAGCCGATAGGCAGGATCAATTTTTAAATGAAGATGTGCAGGTAATTGTTGCTACCATTGCCTTTGGTATGGGTATTGATAAGCCAGATATTCGTTTTGTAATACATTATAATATTCCAAAGTCCATTGAAAATTATTATCAAGAAACGGGACGCGCTGGACGTGATGGTTTAGAAGGAAATTGTATTTTGTATTACTCTCATGCGGATGTCACTAAGCTTGAACATTTTTTAAGAGACAAGCCTTTAAGCGAAAGAGAAGTGGGTGCACAGTTGATTGATGAGACCGTTGCATTTGCTGAAAGTGGTGTTTGTAGAAGAAGAAGTTTATTGCATTATTTTGGAGAAGACTGGCCCGATAAAAATTGTGGAAATTGTGACAACTGTTTACATCCAAAAGAAAAGATGGAAGCTAAAGCAGAGTTGGTACAATTGCTACAAGTGATTCAAGCATTGGATGAAAGATTTGCTGCCGACTATGTTATTCAAATTATAAAGGGCGAGTATACTCCACAAATTGGTTTGTATCGCCACGAAAAATTATCTGTTTTTGGTATCGGTAAGGAGCAGGATGCATTATTTTGGAATAGTTTGGTACGCCAAGCGATGCTTGAAAAAATGATCGAAAAAGATATCGAAGAGTATGGCTTGTTAAAGCTTACTACCAAGGCCAATAAGTTTATAAAAAAGCCTACAAGCTTTAAGATTACCATGAATCAGGTGTTTAATGATGCCAATGCTGATGATGATGAAAACGAAGCTGGCGGCGGCGGTTTGGCCACTACCGACGAAGTACTTTTTGAAATGTTGAAAGAAGTACGTCAGTCTGAAGCTAAAAAAAGAAAGCTTCCTCCATTTGTGATTTTCTTAGAAAACTCTTTGCAGGATATGGCTACTTTATATCCTACAACATTAGAGGAATTAGAAAGATGCCAGGGAGTGAGCAAGGGAAAATCCATTAAATATGGCAAGCCTTTTGTGGATTTAATTGACAAGTATGTTACCGAAAATAATATTGAAAAGCCGGATGATTTTGTGATGAAATCGGTTGCCAATAAATCAAGTAACAAAATTTACATTATCCAAAATGTAGACAAGAAAATACCCATTGAGACCATTGCAAAAAATAAAGATCTTAGATTAGATGAGCTTTTGGAGGAGATGGAAACCATTGCAGCGAGTGGCACTAAGTTGAATTTAGACTATGCCATTGATGAATGGTTAGACACTTATGATCAAGAAGAAATTTTGGAATACTTTAAAAATTGCGAAACCTCTTCATTGCAAATTGCACAAGAGGAATTAAGCGAGAACGATTATACTTGGGAGCAATTAAAAATAATGCGCATAAAATTTTTAAGCGTCGTAGGAAACTAATCAATTTTTATTTATTAGTGGCTGCTATTAGATGATCCTAAAAATTGTGAAACCCTCAATGCCGCGTTTTTTCTTATACTTACATAGTAAAGATTGTAATCAGCAATATGGTAATTGGGAGTTTTAATTAAAAAGTTTCCAAAAAACTTAGGCTTTGGAGTCCATAATACACCTTCGTGATTGATTGCTCCTGCTACATTTGGGATTAATTTATTAAAATTATACAATAGCGATCCTTCGTTGTTATATCTATCTACTACTGGGTTTTCGCTGTTCCAAGAAAGTGGATTGGTCACCATTGATTTAAATGACTCTTGCTTTACAAATGGGGCTTCATAGCCTTCTTTAAAAGTTCTCCATGCACAAATACAGCCTGTTTCATTTGGTTTGTCACATGCTTTTAAACCGCTAAATGTAGCAGGATTTATAACCATTCCTACAACATAAGCCGCTACTAATTTTTTTGCCAATGGCTTTCCATCAAAATATTCTTTCAATAATCTAATGGCATGTGTTGAGCCTTGACTATGAGATGCAATGATGATTGGTCGGCCATTATTATAATGTGCTAAATAATAATCAAATGCATTTTTAACATCGGCATAAGCAAAGTCAAATGCGGCAATTGCTTTTAAAGTATCTTCTGCATTTTTTGGATAGTATGCATTGATATTTGCTTGTCGATACCTAGGTGCATAAATTTTCCCTATTTCATTAAATACACTTGCTTGGTATAAAATGGAAGAGTAGTCGGTATAAATATTAATTTTAGCATCATTTAATTGTGCATTCCAACCCTGAGGCATACTTGTATCTAAATAACTTGTTGGGTAAACAAAAAACACATCTACATTTTTGCCAGTTGAATTAATATTGCTATACGGTATAATATTTTTAGGAATACTATCTGAGGGATTTTTCTTTTCAGGGTGTGCTGCCCAATAACTTAATTGACTATAATCTGGTTGTTCATTTAATACTTCTTGCTCATAAATACTCCCAAATTTTGAATAATTACTTTGAGCACAACTCATCCAAGCAAGGCAAATTGCAATAACAACGAGATTTTTCATAAACGAAACATTTGTGTAACAAAGTTATTAAATAATTGCAGCTCCTGAATACTTAAATGGATGATAGGTATATTAAAAAGCTTAATGTAGGATTTAAAAGCTTAAAAATGCTTAAAATTATTTTAATTTTAGGTTGAAGAAACTTATGAATTTTATAAGACATATATCTTTTTTGCGTGCTGTATTTAAGCATAGTATCACTGCCTTTGGTGGCCCGCAGGTGCATATTAGCCTTATGCAACGCCGTTTTGTGGATCAACGAAATGATATTACCAGCCAGGAATTATTGGAATACAATGCATTTTGTCAACTTTTACCGGGGGCATCGTCCACGCAAACAATAGTGCTGGTTGCCTATAAACGAGGAGGCGTATTTTTAGCCTTAATCACTTTATTGGTTTGGATATTACCAGCCAGTATCATTATGGCTACTGCAGCTATTTTATTTACTCATTTTGATATTCAAAAGGGCTTGGCTTCATTAAAGTATTTGCAACTCATGTCAATTGGTTTTATAGCAAGTGCAACTTTACTTTTATACAGAAAAGCGGTTGACAATTCAATCACCAAAATTATTTTCATTATAACAAGTATCATTGTTGTTATCGGATTTAAAACACCATGGACAATTCCCATTGTTATTATAATTGCTGGCATTGCTACTAACTTTAGTAAAAAAAGAATTCCCAATGATGGAGCAGCACCTAAATCCATTAAGTGGAGTGGCTTGATTATTTTTATCGCACTTTTTATAACAGCTGGAATACTTTCCGAGCAATCAACTCGTCAAAACTGGAAATATCAAAAAGTATTTAATTTATTTGAAACCAATTATCGATTTGGAAGTTTTGTTTTTGGTGGAGGAGATGTATTAATACCCATGATGTATGAACAATATGTTACTAGACCCAATGCGCCTAGGATTATTCAAAATAAAAGGGACGTTATTAAAATTTCAAGTGATGCATTTTTAACGGGGACGGGTATTGTGAGAGCTGTGCCTGGTCCTATTTTTTCTATTTCAAGTTATACAGGCGCAATAGCATTAAAGGACAAAAGAATTGGATGGCAAATTTTAGGATCGGTTGTAGCTACTGTTGGTGTTTTTTTACCAAGTTTTTTTATTGTACTTTTCTTTTTTCCTATTTGGCAAATGCTCAAAAAATATGCAATTTTATATCGATCACTAGAAGGGATTAATGCTGCAGTAGTTGGAATCATGCTTGGTGCATCCTTATATTTAATTAAAGATGTAAGTTTTAATTTGGTTAATACAGCTCCTTTGGTTTGGGTATTAAGTGCGCTTACTTTTTTAGCAAGCACCTATTTAAGTTATTATAAAAAGTTAGCAACACATTGGATTGTGTTATTGGTAATTTTGATAGGATTCATGAGTACTTATATTGCATAAGGCTTTAAAAAGGTAAAAAGCTGTTAATTTAATTCCCTTTATTGTTTTTTTATTTTAACCTTCCTAATATTGCAAACAATGAAGATTAGGAATTTATTAGTGATTATCTTGATGCTGTGTTGTTGTATGAATGTATCTGCACAGACTATTTCTATAAGTGGCGTGGTATATGATATTTCGGGTCGTAGACCCATTGAATCTGTTGTGGTAAATAGTACTTATGGAAAAACTATTACCGATTCCGTTGGTAGGTACACTATATTGGCTAAACCTAAGGATTCATTATGGTTTTCACTCTTTGGTAAAAATTCTCAAAAATTTCCAATTGATACGGTAACCGATCCGCGCAATTTTAATGTCATGATTCATGTGGCAGGCTATGATTTACCCGAAGTAAAAGTGCGTAATAGTTACTACCGCTTGGATTCCATACAAAACAGAATTGACTACGCTAAGTATTTTAATTATCAAGCACCCACTTTAAAATTGAGCAATAACCAACAATTATTTGGGCCAGCTGGATTGACTGTTGGCCTGGATTTGGATGAAATTATCAATATGTTTCGTTTTCATCGCAATAGAAATTTACAATACTTGCAAAACCGATTGGTAACTCAAGAGCATGATAAATACATTGATTATCGTTTTACCAAGCGATTTGTTCAAAAATTAACCCACTTAGAAGGCGATAATTTGGTGAAATTCATGTCTTTTGCCCGTCCTTCCTACGAACTTTTAGGGGTTTTAAATGAACTTGAACTTGGACTATATATTGAGCGCAGATTTCTAGAGTATAAAAAGGGGCTTTAAGCTAGGTTTAAGCTGGCTGCCACTCATCTATTTTATTTTCAAAAAACCATAGGTTTGACTACCTTTATTGGCTAAAATTCAGTCACTTGAGAAAGAATCAATTAATGGGTCTAACTGCCCTTGCCGGGTTATTATTTTCAGTAGCATGTAGTGAAAAGCCAAAGGGGCCAGATAAATTTAATCCCAATGCACCGGTATCTGTAGATATTACTATTGCCCAAAATCAACAAGTTGAAAAAGGCGTGGAAGTGAATGGCTCCATTTTAGCAAATGATTATGTAGAATTAAGACCAGAAACCAACGGAAGAATTACTTTTTTACAAGTTCCAGAAGGCAAAGTGGTACAAGCAGGCACCGTAATTGCAAAGCTAAATGATGCCGACTTGCAAGCTCAATTAGCTAAAGCAAAAGTGAATTTAGATCTTGCAGTAATTAATGAGCAAAGAAATAAGCAATTACTGGCTGTAAAAGGAATGAATCAAAGTGATTATGATGTTTCATTACAACAAGTAAAAAGTATACAAGCAGATATTGCCTATACGCAATCCTTAATTGATAAAACAATTGTCAAAGCTCCATTTACAGGTCAAATTGGTTTAAGACAAGTTAGTGTGGGTGCATTTGTTAGCACTACCACTACTATTGCAACACTTCAAAGCACCAATCAATTAAAAATGGATTTTACCATTCCTGAAATGTATACTTCTTACGTAGCAGTGGGTAAAAAAGTAAATATTGCAACTGGAGGAAATGCAGCGAATAAAGTAACTGCAACAATCACAGCAATTGAGCCTCAAATTAGTACCGCATCAAGAAATTTAAAAATTAGAACTAGTTTTCAAGGCAAAGTATTACCTGGTGCTTTTGCAAAAGTATATTTATTGGAAAGCAATCCAAAGCCTTCTATCATGGTTCCATCAAATGTGATTATTCCAGATTCAAAAACAAAGCAAATTGTGATTGTGAAAAATGGAGTTGCAAAATTTGTTCCAGTTGAAACTGGTTATCGTACTCAAACAGCAGTGGAAATTACCAAAGGTTTACAAGTTGGAGATAGTGTAATTGTTGCGGGTATGTTATTTGTGAAAGATGGCTCCAAATTGAAAATTGGTAAAACACTTGCCAATACTGATATTACCAAATAGGTTTTTAAAATCAAGTTATTTAGATGAATATATCTGAACTGTCATTAAAACGTCCGGTACTTGCTACCGTAATGAATATTGCCATTATTATTTTTGGCTTAGTTGGTTTCTCATTTTTGTCTTTAAGAGAATACCCAGCAATTGATCCACCTATTATTAATGTGCAAACATCTTATACGGGTGCCAATGCCGAAGTAATACAAAGTCAAATTACGGAGCCATTGGAAAAAGCTATTAATGGTATCCCAGGCATCAGAACCATTAACTCTTCTAGTTCGGTAGGTAATTCAAATATTACAGTTGAATTTAATCTAGGTGCCAATTTAGAAACCGCTGCGAATGATGTGCGTGATAAAGTTTCTCAAGCAACAAAAGCTTTGCCTCAGGATTTACCAAGTCCTCCTGTAGTTGCTAAGGCCGATGCGAGTGATTTTATTTTGTTACTTACTTTAAGAAGTAAAACAAAAGGATTGTTAGAATTAACAGAGTATGCAGAAAATGTTTTGCAACAAAAATTCCAAACCATTGACGAAGTAAGTAATGTGGGTGTGAGAGGTAAGCGTCAATCAATGCGTATCTATCCAAATGTAGACTTATTAAATACCTATGGTGTTGCGTTTAACGATATTCAAACTGCATTGAATAAGGAAAATGTGGAATTACCTGCAGGCGCTATTTACGGTAACAAATCTGAGTTTGTCATTACAACTTTAGGAAGACTCACTACGGAAGCAGATTTTAGAAACGTTATTTTAAAAGAAGATGCAAATGGAATAGTTCGTTTAGGTAACGTTGCAAAAGTAGAACTAGGCCCTGAGCAGGAAGATCAAGGCACTTACTTTAATGGAGTTCCTGTGGTAATGCTTACAGTTTCACCTCAGCCAGGTGCAAACCAAATTAAAATTGCAGACGAATTTTATAAGAGATTAGAAGAAATTAAAAAGCAAAATAAATCTGATATTGAATTTGCATTGCCTATTGATAATACTTTAAATATTCGAAGAGCATTGAATGAAGTAAAAGAAACCATTATAATATCATTTGTATTAGTGGTATTAGTTATCTTCTTCTTTTTCAGAAACTGGTTGATTGCTATCCGCCCCTTAATAGATATCCCCATTTCATTAATTGCTACTTTCTTTATTATGTATTTGGCTGGGTTCTCCATTAATGTATTGACATTATTGGCAATTGTACTTGCAACAGGACTGGTGGTAGATGATGGTATTGTGGTCACGGAAAATATTTTTAGAAAAATTGAAGAAGGACTTTCCCTAAAAGATGCGGCTAGAGAAGGAAGTAAAGAAATATTCTTTGCAGTAATTTCTACATCTATAACACTCGCAGTTGTATTTATGCCAGTAATATTCTTACAAGGTTTTGTGGGTTCTTTATTTAAAGAATTTGGTGTTGTTGTTGCTGGTGCGGTATTGGTTTCGGCATTCGTTTCACTAACTATCACGCCTGTATTAAATGTGTATTTAAACAGAAAAGATGGTGGACATGGAAAATTCTATGAGCGTACCGAACCATTTTTCCGAGGAATGGAAAATGGGTATAAAAATTTGTTGAATCGCTTTTTAAAAGTGCGTTGGTTTGCTTGGGTAATTGTTATTGCCTGCGTTGGATTAATTGTTGTGTTAGGTAAAACCATCCAGAGTGAATTAGCACCATTGGAGGATAAAGGGTCTATCAGAATTTCATTAACAGGTGCCGAAGGAACAAGTTATGAAGACATGAAAGGCGACTTGCTTAAAGCGGTCCGCATTATGCAAGACTCTTTTCCTGAACAAGCTTTCACCTGGGGAAGTGTACCTGGTTATGGTGGAAATAGTGGTAATAGTTCGGCTTCGGGCCGTATTGGTCTTGTAGACAAAACGGAAAGAACAAGAACACAATCTGAAATTGCGCTAGACTTAAATAAAAAAATGAAGCGCTTTAAAAATGTGCGCGTATTTGCAGTTGAAGAACAAACTATTTCGGTAGGTATGCAATCTCGTGGTTCATTACCAGTTCAGTTTATCATACAAAATTTAGATTTCCAAAAAATCAAAAAAGCAATCCCTAAATTTTTAGATGCTGCAAGAAAAGATAAAACTTTCCAGAACGTGGATGTGAATTTAAAGTTCAACAAACCTGAATTGGATTTATCAATTGATCGTATGCGTGTTCGTGATTTAGGATTGACTACAGCCGATGTATCACAAGCCTTACAGTCCGCATTTAGTGGTGCAAGATCCGCATACTTTATTATGAACGATCGCCAGTATCAAGTAATTACACAGGTTGAAAGAGGATCGCGTAATGAGCCAACCGATATTAATAAAATTTACGTTCGTAATAATCAAGGGGAAAGCATTCCAATATCAAGTGTATTGGTAATGGAGGAAAATAGTAACCCTCCAAACTTATACCATTATAACAGTTTCAATTCTGCAACTATCTCAGCATCACTTGCCGAAGGTAAAACCATTGGTGATGGTGTTGCTGCCATGGAACGAATTGCTAAAGAACAATTGGATGAAACATATCAAACAGATTTAAGTGGTCCAAGTAGAGATTTTAAAGAGAGTTCTTCTAATACTTCTCAAGCTTTATTACTTGCATTGATTTTAATATACTTGGTATTAGCTGCTCAGTTTGAAAGCTTTACAGATCCATTTATTATTATGATTACCGTGCCATTGGCCTTAGCCGGTGCGTTATTGTGTTTATGGATATTTAATCAAACCTTAAATATCTTCTCAGAAATTGGCATTATTATGTTGATTGGTTTGGTTACTAAGAATGGTATTTTGATTGTGGAATTTGCCAATAAAAAACGTGAGGCTGGTTTGCCAATTAGAGAAGCAGTTTTAGAAGCAGCTTCGCAAAGATTCCGTCCTATTTTAATGACAAGCTTAGCAACAGCATTAGGTGCATTGCCTATTGCCATTAGTTTAGGTGCCGCTGCAACTAGTCGTAAACCTTTAGGAACAGTAGTGGTAGGAGGTTTAATGTTCTCATTGATCTTAACTTTATTCGTGATTCCTTCTGTTTATACTTATATGTCAAGCAAGCATAAAAAAAGTATAGATTAGAAACATTTTGTACCTTGGTAGAATGAAAAATATTTTAATTCTTTCTACTCTATTTATATTAGCGGCCTGCAACTTTTCTGATAAACAAGAAAAGTTACAGGCCGCTTGGTCTTTTAATAACTTTGTAAAATTAGATGCTAACAATCCTATTTTACTACCCGACACTAGCTTTGTTTTCAATTGTCCTGTAACCAATAGTCCAGTGCATTGGCAGTCCAAGAATGTTTTAAATCCAACTGCATTTGTAAAGGAAGGTAAAGTGTATTTATTATATCGCGCACAGGATAGTGCTATGACATCTCGCTTAGGCTTGGCCATTAGTGAGGATGGCATTCATTTTATAAAACAGCCAGCTCCTATTTTTTATCCCGCCAAAGATTCAGTAGAAAAGTATGAATGGAAAGGTGGAGTTGAAGATCCAAGAATTGTATCCATGCCAGATAGCGGTTATATACTTACTTATACTTCCTATGATGGTAAGACAGCTAGACTTTGTTTTGCAACAAGTTATGATTTAGTAAAATGGGAAAAGCACGGACCTGTGTTATCAAGTGTTAAATATTTGAATGCGTGGTCAAAATCTGGAGCTATCATTGTGGAGCAGCAAGGTGACAAGATGGTTGCAAAAAAAATAAATGGAAAGTATTGGATGTATTTTGGCGACACTGATTTGTTTATGGCCAAATCTTCCGACTTAATACATTGGGAGGCTGTTGAAAATAGTGAAACACAAAAATTAGTAAGTGTCTTGCAACCTAGGGCCGGTTATTTTGATAGTCGTTTAGTGGAGCCTGGGCCATACGCATTATACACTTCTAAAGGAATTGTGTTAATTTATAATAGTAGTAATGCTGCCAATAATAATGATATTGCTCAGCCTAAATTCACTTATGCAGCAGGACAAGCTTTGTTTGATGCCAATACACCTTATAAATTAATAGACCGATCTGCAAACTATTTTATTCATCCTGATAAACCTTATGAATTAAAAGGAGAAGTCAATAATGTATGTTTTGTAGAAGGCCTTGTGTTTTTTAAAAACCAATGGATATTATATTATGGAACGGCAGACTCTAAAATTGCAGTAGCCATTGCAAAGCCATAGATTTTATTAATGTGTCTTTATAATTTTTGCTGCAATAAATGCGGCAGTTTCTTTTTCGACTGTAATAATATCTTTTGAAACAATGGGAGATCCAAGTACATGGCTTTCAGCATTAGGGATAGCAACTGCTTTTTTCAAACTGTCTGGTGTATGTATTGCTGCAAACATTTCTTTAATGGCACTTACCTTCACTACATTGTCTTGATGTGCGTCGTCTTTGTAATAATATAATGTAAGACATGGCTGATTCACTTTTGCAAATTGTTCTTTTGTCATAGTAGCTTCTATTAAATTTTGTAATTCCACAGTTGCTTCTAATCTGTAATGGGCATTCCAGTATTTTGGATATTCGTTATTCTTATATTGAATATTTGCATAATTTCCTCCCTTAACCCATCTTGCTATTTGCAAACCCCATGGATTATTTAACATAGGAGCAGCTGGATTATTGATAGCAATATTTGGAGAATACATAATGAGTCCTGCAATTTCAGGAAACGCTGCAGCTAATTGTAATGAAAGGGTTCCACCAGTTGAAGTGCTCATTAAAATTACTTTTTTCCCTAATTTTTTTCCAATGGCATATGCCTGCTTTGCAGACTCCCAATAGTTTTCGGCAGTTAAGTTAACTAAATCTTCGGTGGTGTCAATACCATGCTCCGCTAATCGAGTTAAATATAAATTACAATGAAATTGTTTAGCAATATTTTCATGCACTGGTGCACCTTCCATTTGGCTTGCACTAAAACCATGCAAGTATACGATTGCATATTCTGTTGGCTGATGAGCACTGTCTGCCCAAATAATTTTAGCTTCATTATTTGGTTTTATTTTATGTGCTTTTTCGCCAACTTCCACCAAACTATCTAAGTTGCTATTTTCTGCAATCGTTGGTAAATTATTATTAAAAACCGGGCTTTTAGGGTGAGGTCCTAAAACATACACTACACTAATTATGATCAATACAATTCCTATTATTTTAATCGCGCGCATATTTTTTATTTGATTAAAGCTAATTAATTCTGTGCTCAATAAAAAATATTTTGCGTACCTTGATTGTCTAAAAACGAAGCTATGTCAAATCAAAGATTTTTATCCCTTGATGTATTTAGGGGTATGACTATTTGTTTAATGATTATTGTAAATACGCCAGGAGATGGTGCAGCTACTTTTGCGCCCTTCCTGCATGCGCATTGGAATGGATTTACACCAACCGATTTAGTGTTTCCGTCCTTTTTATTTGCTGTTGGAAATGCTATGAGTTTTGTTTTACCTAAATGGGAGAAACTTTCTAATGCAACGGTGCTCTTTAAAATTTTAAAACGTACTGCCCTTATCTTTTTATTAGGCTATTTAATGTATTGGTTCCCTTTTACAGGCCCCATTGCTAACACAAGAATTTTAGGAGTGTTGCAACGTATCGCATTATGTTATGGAATTGGTTCCATTATTGCGCATTTTATGCACGAACGAGTGGTGATGGTTTTGGCTGCAGTATTATTATTAGTGTATTGGTATATATGTTTGCATTTTGGATTACCAGGCCAAGAATTAACCATGACGGGCAATGCAGGAATATTATTTGACAAATGGTTAATGGGTGAATCGCATATGTATCATGGAGAAGGCATTGCCTTTGATCCTGAAGGTTGGCTAAGTACTTTGCCGGCGATTGTAAATGTATTGATTGGATTTAGGGTAGGTAAGTTTATTCAGGAAAAAGGTAAAACCTATGAGGGCCTTACTCATTTATTAATGTGGGGTGCTGGATTTATATTTTTAGGCTTCATGTGGAATTATCAATTTCCGATTAATAAAAAATTATGGTCAAGTAGCTTTGTGATGTTGACTGTTGGGTTAGATATGGTCATTATTGGAACCATCATATATCGTATCGAATTACAACGTCAATTACAATTTTCAAGCTTTTTTGAAACTTTTGGCAAGAATCCCTTAGTCATTTATTTGTTTTCAGAAATTTTAGCTACGGTATTAAATTCAGTTAAAATGGGTGATCAATCCCTTTTTGAGTGGATTTTCCAGCATGGATTCTCCCATTTTGCCCCTTATTGGGCCTCTTTAGCCTTTGCCATTTCCTATATGCTTGTTTGTTGGCTATTGGGTTATATATTAGATAAATATAAAATATATATAAGGGTGTAAGTCTTAATAATCCTTTTACCTGTTTTGTTTTTTTTAGGACTATAAAGGGTGTACCTTTGCAGCCTCAAAACAGTACATGGAAATAAGAAACATCGCTATTATCGCGCACGTTGACCACGGTAAAACAACCTTGGTAGACAAAATTTTACACGCAACTAAGGTATTCAGAGATAACCAAGAAACTGGTGATCTTATTATGGATAGCAACGAATTAGAGCGTGAAAGAGGTATTACTATTTTAAGTAAGAATGCTTCAGTAACTTATAAAGGAGTTAAAATCAACGTTATCGATACTCCAGGTCACTCTGACTTTGGTGGTGAGGTAGAGCGTGTATTAAAAATGGCAGACGGTGTTTGTTTGTTGGTGGATGCCTTTGAAGGACCAATGCCTCAAACAAGATTCGTATTACAAAAAGCATTGCAATTGAATTTAAAACCAATTGTAATTATCAATAAAGTAGATAAAGAAAACTGTCGACCTGACGAAGTACATGATGCAGTTTTTGAATTATTCTTCAATTTAGATGCAACTGAAGAGCAATTGAATTTCCCTACATTTTACGGTAGTGGTAAAAATGGTTGGTTTAATGATAGCTTAACACAATGTGAGGATATCACTCCTTTAATGGATGGTATCTTAAAATTTGTACCAGGTCCAGATGTGAAGGAAGGTCATACACAAATGCAAATTACTTCATTAGACTATTCAACTTTCTTAGGTCGTATTGCCATTGGTAAAGTAGAAAGAGGAACTATCAAAGAAGGTCAAAATATTGTTTTGGTACAAGCAGATGGTAGTATTAAAAAGAATAAAGTAAAAGAATTATACGTTTTTGAAGGAATGGGTAAGCGTAAGGTAACAGAAGTGGTTTCTGGTGACTTATGTGCTGTGGTTGGTTTAGAGGAATTCAATATTGGCGATACGATTGCTGATCCTGAAAATCCTGAAGCATTACCAATTATTAGTGTTGACGAACCTACCATGAGTATGACTTTTAGTATTAACAACTCACCTTTCTTTGGTAAGGAAGGTAAGTTTGTAACTTCTCGTCATATTCGTGATCGTTTAATTAAAGAAACAGAAAAGAACTTAGCATTACGTGTTGAAGAAACAGATAGTGCGGATAGTTTCTTGGTATATGGTCGTGGTATCTTGCACTTAGGTGTATTGGTTGAAACAATGCGTCGTGAAGGTTATGAATTAACCGTGGGTAATCCTCAAGTGTTAGTGAAAGAAGTAGATGGCAAAAAAAATGAGCCATATGAAATTTTAGTAGTAGACGTTCCTGAAGAGTTTAGTGGTAAAGTAATTGACTTAGTAACTCAAAAGAAAGGGGAGATGTTAATTATGGAATCTAAAGGTTCAATGCAACACTTAGAGTTTGATATTCCTTCAAGAGGTTTGATTGGGTTACGTTCTCAAATGTTAACTCAAACTGCTGGTGAAGCTGTAATGGCACATCGTTTTAACGAATACAAGCCTTGGAAAGGTCAAATTCCTGGAAGAAGCAACGGCGTATTGGTTGCAAAAACAGGGGGTACAACAACTGCTTATTCAATTGATAAATTACAAGACAGAGGTCGATTCTTTATTGAACCAGGTGAAGAAATTTATGCAGGTCAAATTTTGGCTGAGCATATTAAGCCAGGTGACTTAAATATTAACGCTGTGGAGATGAAAAAATTAACAAACCACCGTGCAAGCGGTAGTGATGATAGTGTTCGTATCACTCCAAAAATTTTATTTACTTTGGAAGAGTGTATGGAGTACATTCAGTTTGATGAGTGTATTGAAGTAACTCCTAAATCGGTGCGTATGCGTAAGTCTATGTTAGACGAAAATGAACGTAGTAAAGCTGCAAAGTCAAATAATCACTAGTATTTACAAAATGTTAGATAATAAAAAGGTCCTGAAATTTCAGGACCTTTTTATTTAGTAGTATATTTTAAAACTAAATAGGTTTATTTAAAGCACTCCACAGCATATCTTTTAATTCCACTAAATTTTTATTAATGGCCGAGGAAATAAAAATATGTGGAATGTTTTCTGGTAATTCTTTTTCAATGGCGTCTTGTAATTCTTGATCTAGTAAATCAGATTTACTAATAGCTATGATAAACTCTTTTTGTAGTAATTCTGGATTGAATTCGTTTAACTCATTTTTTAAAATTTCAAATTCTTTTTTATGATCATTGGAATCTGCAGGAATTAAAAATAATAAAACGGCATTACGCTCAATATGTCTTAAGAACCTGTGCCCTAGTCCTTTTCCTTCGGCAGCGCCTTCAATAATACCTGGTAAATCTGCAATACAAAAGGATCTGTTATCCCGATATTCAACCATTCCCAATTGCGGCGTCAAAGTTGTAAATGCGTAGTTGGCAATTTTTGGTTTTGCAGCGGTGATAGATGATAATAAAGTGGATTTACCTGCGTTGGGAAATCCAACCAATCCAACATCTGCTAAAACTTTTAATTCAATTTGTTTCCAACCCTCAACACCATCTTCGCCGGGTTGTGCATATTCAGGAACCTGTTGGGTAGCAGTTGCAAAATTACTATTACCTAATCCGCCTCTTCCTCCTTTCAACCAAACTATTTCTTGACCATCATGTAAAATCTCTGCCTCAATTTTCCCAGTTTCCTCGTCTCTTGCAATCGTACCTAATGGAACTTCAATGATAATATCTTTTCCGTCTTTACCTGTACAATTATTTTTACTTCCGTTTTCGCCATTCTCCGCAATCACATTTTTATGATAACGTAAGTGAAGTAAGGTCCAAAGTTGTGAGTTCCCTCTTAAAATAACATGACCTCCACGACCACCGTCACCACCATCAGGACCGCCTTTTGCAGTTAATTTATTTCTTAAAAAATGCTTACATCCAGCTCCGCCGTGACCACTATGGGCAAAAATTCTGATGTAATCAATAAAATTGTTTCTTTCTGACACAGTATAAGATTAGCTACAAAGTTAATCTTATTTATTTGCTTTTAAACCATCAATTAAAATAGCAACCATGTTTTGCTCTAACTCTTCGGCAGTAATTTTTTTAGTAGAACGGTGCCAGCTTTCAATACCACTTACTGCGTGTAGGAAAATTAATACTACGGTTGGTGCATCAATTGCTTTAATTTCTTTATTTCTTATCCCCTCTTCAATGATAGCCGCTAATCTTTTACGATAAACTCTTCTTTGATTTTGGTAGTTTGATAAATATGGGTCAGATAAATGTTTCCATTCTCTATCGCTTACATAAACCTCTTCGTAATGATTGATCATTTCACTGATATGGAAACGTAATATTTTTTCCATTTTTTGTAATGAAGTAATTTGCTCTGATTCAATCTCATCTAATTTCAATACAAACTTGTTGGCAACACTAAAAACCAATTCATGCAATAACTCACTTTTAGATTTAATGTGATTGTATAAGCTTGCTGCTTCCACACCAACTGCTTCAGCAAGGTCACGCATACTTGCCGCCTTGTATCCTTTTTCTCTAAATAAGCTTGCTGCTTTGCTTACAATTACATCTTTTCGAGATATATTTTTTTCAGTTTTAATTCTTGCCATGATTGAAAATGCTTGATTATTTCTACAAATTTATAAAATTAACCCCTTAAAATTTCATTATTTTTTAAATAAAAAGGCAAAATCGTTAGTTTTTTGATTATCAATCAGTTAGGAAACCATAAAATTCGTAGTTTCGCGCCTGAAATAAAAACACAAACAAATGTCTTTAGTAGTAGTAGGATCTATGGCCTTTGATGCCATCGAAACACCCTTTGGGAAAAGTGATAAAATCATTGGTGGTGCAGCAACCTATATTGCTTGGTGTGCTTCCAACTTTACAGCTGTAAAACAAATTTCTGTTGTGGGTGGAGATTTCCCTCAATCGGAATTAGATGCCTTAACCAACAGAGGTGTTATTTTAGAAGGAGTTCAAATTAAAAAAGACGAAAAGACGTTTTTTTGGAGTGGTAAGTATCATTTAGATATGAACACGCGTGATACTTTGGATACTCAATTAAATGTTTTGGAAAACTTCCAGCCAGTGGTTCCAGAAAGTTATCAGGATTGTGATATCCTAATGTTAGGAAACTTAGTGCCTGGTGTACAAAGTAGCGTAATTAAGCAAATGAAAAATCGTCCTAAATTAATCGTAATGGATACGATGAATTTTTGGATGGAAATTATGTTAGATGATTTATTGCACACAATTAGCTTAGTAGATGTGTTAATGGTAAATGATAGTGAAGCACGTCAATTAAGTGGTGAATATAGTTTAGTGAAAGCGGCTAAGAAAATTATGGCCATGGGTCCTAAATATTTAATCATTAAAAAAGGAGAACACGGTGCATTATTGTTCCACGAGAACGAAGTATTCTTTGCCCCTGCTTTACCATTAGAGGAAGTATTTGATCCAACTGGTGCTGGTGATACTTTTGCTGGAGGCTTTGTGGCTCATTTGGCTAAGACTAAAGATTTCTCTTTTGAAAATATGAAATCTGCAATTATCCTAGGAAGTGCTATGGCAAGCTTTTGCGTTGAAAAGTTTGGTACACAAAGATTAACAGAGATTAATATGGAAGAAATTAAAGGACGCGTACAATCGTTTGTTTCCTTGGTTAATTTTGATATTGAATTAGTTTAATTTGGTGAAATGATTACATCCAATTAATTTTGTTCCACAATGATGAAAAATAAACATACAAAACAAATTAAAAAACCACTCTAAGAGGAAGGTCTGATTGTTTGTATGCGAATAAATATACTCAGAAGCCTTCCACAAAATGGAGGGCTTTTTTATAAGCATCATTTAAAATAAAAAATGAATTTTAAAAATAAAAATCAATAACCATGCGTGTTGCAGTAGTAGGTGCCACAGGGCTAGTAGGCACAAAAATGTTACAAGTACTAGCTGAAAGAAATTTTCCAGTAACTGAATTAATTCCAGTAGCGTCTGCACGTTCAGCAGGCAAGGAAGTAATTTTTAAAGGAAAAGCTTACAAGGTAGTAGGCATGGAAGAAGGGATTGCTGCTAAACCAGCTGTTGCCATTTTTTCTGCTGGTGGTGGAACTTCAACTGAGTGGGCACCAAAATTTGCTGAAGCAGGTATTCGTGTTATTGATAATTCGTCTGCTTGGAGAATGGATCCAACAAAAAAATTAGTAGTGCCAGAAGTAAATGCTTCGGTGTTGACTGCTGAGGATATGATTATTGCAAATCCAAACTGTTCAACTATTCAAATGGTAGTTGCATTACAACCATTACATGCTAAGTATAAAATTAAAAGAGTTATTGTAAGTACATACCAAAGTGTAACAGGTACAGGTAAAAAGGCAGTGGACCAATTAATGGATGAGCGTGCTGGTAAAGCTTTAGCTGCAGATGACATGGCGTATAAATATCAAATTGATTTAAACGCTATCCCTCAAATTGATGTGTTTTTAGAAAACGGATATACCAAAGAGGAAATGAAAATGGTAAAAGAAACTTGCAAAATTATGCAAGACGATAATATTAAAGTAACTGCTACAACAGTGCGTATCCCAGTGATGGGTGGACACAGTGAAAGCGTGAATGTCGAGTTTGAAAATGAGTTTGAATTAAAAGAATTGATTGCTGAATTAGCTGCTGCTCCTGGTGTTGTAGTTCAACAAGATGACGCTGCTCAGTTTTATCCAATGCCATTATGGGCTCATGAAAAAGACGAAGTATTTGTAGGTCGTTTACGTCGTGATGAGACACAAGCGAAAACTTTAAATATGTGGATTGTGAGCGATAACTTGCGCAAAGGTGCTGCAACCAATGCAGTTCAAATTGCTGAGTACTTAAATGAAAAGGGAATTATTTAAAAAATGTTCATAAATCATCTCATGCTTCGAGCTCGACATGGCCGCTAAAAATAAAAAGCTACATCTAAAATTGTGAACTCGCTGCGCTCAGACATGCACAATTTATTTACGATGTATTTTTTATTTTCTTAACGCTATGTCTCGAATCTCGGCATTTGATGATTTATTACAATCTTTTTAAATAGAGTAATTATGTCACTTTTTCTATTGTGTAGAATTTTTATTCGATAAATATATTTGCCAGATAAAATCAGCCTCGGTAATTATCTTTATCGAGGCTATTTTTTTGGCCTTTTCTAATTTGCTGCCTGCATCTTCGCCCACTACTAAGTAATTTAATTTACTACTTACGCCACTTAATATATGTCCTCCACGTGCTTCTACCATGGCTTCGGCATCTGAACGTTTTAATTGTGTAAGGGTGCCAGTGAATAAAAAGTTTAATCCAGATAAATTACCATCTACTGCAGTGGTATTGGTTTGAATCATATTTAAACCTAGGGCATCTAATTCCTTAATGAGCGCAATATTTTTTTCCTGGCTAAAATAGTGATGAATACTACTTGCTACTTTTACACCTACGTCTTCAAAAGATTGTAGTTGTTCAATTGAAAAATGTTGCAAGTCTAAAATATGTTCAATGTGAGAAGCAATTGTTTTTGCTGTGGTTTCTCCAACAAAGCGAATACCCAGTGCATAAATTAATCTATATAAAGGCTGTGATTTAGAAGCGTCAATGGCGATTTTTAAATTATCAACACTTTTCTTTCCAAAGCCTTCAAGCCTGCCAATGTTTTCAAAATCTAAATTATATATTTCAGGAATATTTTTCAATAAACCTAATTCATAAAATTTTCTAATATTTGCATCCCCAAAACTTTTAATATCCATTGCATCTTTACTTACAAAATGGATCATACGTTCCACAATTTGAGCGGTGCAATTTGGATTATTGCATCTCCACACTGCTTCGGTCTCTTCCTTTTCTAAAATGTATTCGCAAACTGGACAAGTAGTTGGAAATGAAATAATTTGTTGTGTTCCATTTCTTAATGATGCAATTGAATGTACAATTTGAGGAATTACATCGCCTGCTCGTTCAATTATAACAGTATCTCCTAAACGCAAATCTTTTTCTCTAATATATTCTTCATTGTGCATGGAAATGCTTGAAACAGTTACCCCACCAATCGCTACTGCTTTTAATTTTGCGACAGGTGTCACAGCGCCGGTTCTTCCCACTTGAAACTCTACGTTTTCTAAAATGGTTGTAGCTTGACGTGCCTTAAATTTATAAGCAATAGCCCATCTAGGATGATGTGAAGTCATGCCTAATTTCTCTTGTAATGCGAAGTCATTAATTTTTATGACCAACCCATCAATTTCATAAGGAAGATTATCTCTTGATGATTCAAAATCATTGCAAAATTGAATCACTCCTTCTATATTCGAAATTACTTTTCTTTCCTTTTGTGGCGATCTAAAACCCATATTCCACAATAGTTCTAAGGAACCGCTATGTGTTTTTAGTTGTTCTGGAATCGCAGCCCCTTCTTTTAAAGTATAAAAACTAATATGATAAATAAAAGCGTCTAAATTTCTTTCCCCTACCTCTTTTGGATCTTTCATCCTTAAACTACCCGCCGCCGCATTACGTGGATTGGCTAAAGTAGCTTGTTGTTTTGCTTTTAATTTATCATTAAAATCGCTGAAAGATTTTTTACTCATGATTACTTCGCCTCTAATTTCCATTTGCTGAATACCATATTGCGAAAGTGGAACACTTAAAGGGATAGATCTTATTTGTTTTATATTTTGTGTAATTTCTTCCCCGGCAACTCCATCTCCTCTTGTGCTTGCGCGCACTAACATATCATTCTCATAAATTAAAGAGATACTTGCCCCATCAAATTTTGGCTCAACGCAATATTTAATGCTATCCAATTGAGCACCTTCTTTTGCCTTTCTATCAAAATCATTTAAGTCTTCGGCATTATAACTATTTTCCAAACTCAACATGGGTACCAAATGGGGTACTGTTTCAAAGTTGTTATTTAAACTATTTCCAACACGTTGACTTGGTGAGTCTGTAGTAATTAAATGAGGTGAAGCCCCTTCTAAAGCTATTAATTGTTGATATAATACATCATATTCATAGTCGCTAATAAGGGGCTCAGCGGCAACATAATATTGATACTCGTGAAATTTTAGTAGCTTTTTAAGGTTTTCTAAATTGATATCCTGGGGGTTATCTATGAAGTTTTTCGTAGCTATTTGAAATGCTTGTATTTGATCTTTTGTATACATGTTTTGAAATGTCTGCTAAATTACAAATTGTTTTATTCTTTTATTTCGTATTTTGGTATTCGATTGCTTTTATTTTCGTTTGCTTATGATAGAACCCACCCAATCAATGGCGGCTAGTAATATAGCTGTACCTGAACGAGATGCTATAGAATTAGTATACTCTTACCCAACAGTGCCTTTAACCGTCGACTGTGTAATTTTTGGTTTTCATGAAAATTCACTTAAAGTGCTACTCATTAAAAGTGATTTGGCTAAATATGATGGCAAATTGTCTTTATTAGGTGATAAAGTAAATACAGATGAGGATTTAGATACAGCGGCCAATAGAGTTTTAAGACAAAGAACAGGAATGACGGATGTGTTTTTGGAGCAGGTGCATACCTTTAGCAAACCAGATAGACATCCTGGCGGCCGAGTTGTCACCACCGTTTATGCTTCTTTATTAAACATCAAACACCATCAATTATTATTACACGATAATGAGCTTAAATGGCATACGGTGAATCAAATTGGGGAGATGGCGTTTGACCATAAACAAATTCTAGATGTTTGCACTAGATGGCTGCAAAAAAGAATTCAGGAACAGCCCTTGGCCTTTAATTTGTTACCTGTTAAGTTTTCATTGAGGCAGCTGCAAAATGTGTATGAAGCCATTTTGGATGTCAAATTGGATAGACGAAATTTTAGGAAAAAATTTGCTTCCATGGGTTTCTTGAATGACACAGACGAAATGGAAACGCATGTTACTCACAGGCCGGGTAAATTATATACTTTTGATTTTGTCCAATATCAACAAAAAAAGAAGAATTTCATAGGGATTGATTTTTAAAATTGGCTTCCCTTGCCTATAATTTAATACCTTTATTCACTAATAAAAAGGTATACTATGTTGCATTCAATGACAGGATATGGGCGTGCAGAAACTAACTTTAATGAAAAGACTTTATTAATTGAAGTAAAGTCGCTAAATGGCAAACAATTTGATTTGCGTTTAAATATCCCGTCTTTATTAAAGCCTTATGAGGTAGAGATTCGAAATAAATTAAATGAAACTTTATTTAGAGGCAGTGTTGAATGTAATATCTCCGTTAAGTCAAATGGTGTTTCTAAGCCGGTAAGTATCAATACCGCTTTGGCAAAATCTTATTATCAACCTATTGTTGAATTAGCGAATGAATTGGGAATTGAAAAAGAAAACTTATTAAGTACTTTATTAAAATTGCCAGATGTAGTTTCCTCTACTAATGAAATAATCACAGAGGAAGAGTGGGGGGCTATTTCAAATTTATTACAAACGGCTATTGATCAATTAATTCAACATCGAATTGAAGAAGGAAAATCAATCGAAAAAGATTTATTGGAAAGAGTTGCTGCTATTGAAGCACAGCAGTCTAATATTGCAGTGCATGAGCCTGAGCGAAGAATCAAAATTAAGGAAGGCCTAGTAAAATTATTAGAGCAACATGTAGGGGCTGATAAATATGATAATAACAGATTAGAGCAAGAATTGATTTACTATATTGAAAAAATAGATATTTCAGAAGAAAAAGTACGACTTACTAATCACTGTACCTATTTTAAAGACGTACTTAAAGAAAAAGAACCTTCAAAAGGGAAAAAATTATCTTTTATTCTGCAAGAGATGGGGAGAGAGATTAATACGACAGGTTCAAAAGCTAATGATATTGCTATCCAAAAGTCAGTGATATTAATGAAGGATGAATTAGAAAAAGCGAAAGAACAAATTTTAAATGTGTTATAAAATGTTTCGTAAAAATTTGCAATTTGTTATTAATACTGTTTTGGCAATCGTATTTTTTACCAGTTGCCAAACAAAGCAATTGTATGAGCAAGTAACTACCTATCCTAATCATAAATGGGCATCGCATGTGGCAAATCAATATCAATTTGCTATAACCGATACTGCTGCAGCATATAAAGTATACTTTGTTATCAGACATCACAACGCTTATCATTATAAAAATATTTGGATACAATTAAACACCATTGCCCCAAATGATTCAGTTACAAAACAGTCTGTGAATTTAAATTTAGCGGATGATGAAAAGGGTTGGCTAGGAACAGGAATGGATGATATTTTTGATCAGCGTATTCCAATAAGTGCAGATACCCTTCATTTTAAAAAGGGCTTATATAAGTTTGTGTTACAGCATACCATGCGTGAAGATCCATTAGAGAATATATTAGCTACAGGAATTAGAGTAGAAAAAATAAAGCCGTAATGATTATTCGCTTTAAAAAATTTACAGAGCTCCAATTTATCAGGTTTTCTTACTGGTTGTTTTTGTCATATATGATAGCAGCTCTAATGTGGTGGTATGTCGCATTGGACAAACAAAATGAGCAAATTGCAAATGTGCAATATGGAACTTTTCAAACGAATGACCCTGCCTTAGCACAAAAAGCGCATTCTATCCAAGACTATCAAAGTAGAAAACACAAACAATATATTGGGGAAGGATTGACCATTTTATTTTTGTTTTTACTAGGAGCTATTTATGTATATCGCTCTTTGCAAAGACAAATACGTTATTCCAATCAGCAACAAAATTTCATGATGGCAGTAACCCATGAATTAAAAACCCCTATTGCTATTACTCAATTAAATATCGAAACCATATTAAAAAGAAATTTAGAGCCTGCTCAACAAAAAAAGATGCTTGAAATTTCATTATCAGAAACGCAACGTCTTGATAATCTTTGTAATAATATTTTATTGGCATCACAATTAGATATGGGAGAGTATCAATCTAATACTCAGGATGTTGATTTATCATTAATTGTAGAAAACACTTTAAGAATTTTTAACAATAGATTTCCAGAAAGACAAATTAAAAAAGAGGTAGAGGAGGGTATTCAAATTAAAGGGGAATCTGTTTTGTTGCAATTACTTTTAAATAATTTAATTGATAATGCAATTAAGTATTCAATTGCAACATCCTGCATTACCGTAAAATTAATACAACAACAAACTCATGTTAAATTGTCAGTAATGGACGAGGGCGTTGGTGTTCCTGCCGCAGACAAAGAAAAAATATTTGAAAAATTTTATAGAGTTGGAGCAGAATATACAAGGTCTACAAAAGGAACTGGTCTTGGATTATATCTTTGTAAAAGAATTGCCATTTTTCATAAAGCTAAATTGGAAGTGACTCCAAATGTACCAGCAGGTAGTATTTTTACATTCACCTATTTAATAAAATAATATGCTGAATCATTCTATTTTGTTAGTTGAAGATGAAGTGAATTTGCACGATGCGCTAAAATTGAATTTAAGTTTAGAGGGCTATGAAGTGAGTTCGGCATATGATGGACCTGAAGCATTAAAACAAATTGAACAAGCGCATTTTGATTTGATTATTTTAGATGTGATGTTGCCAGGTGTAGATGGCTTTTCAATTACCGAAATGCTAAGGTTAAATAATAACCAAACTCCTATTTTAATTTTAAGCGCAAAAAATACAAGTGCCAATAAAGTACAGGGGTTGAAAATTGGGGCAGACGATTATATGACTAAGCCCTTTAATTTGGAAGAACTATTATTGCGGGTGTCCAAGTTAATCCAAAAATCAACCGCTATTATGGCTCCAGCAACTTTGGATAAATATGTTTTTGCAGAGAATCAGTTTGATTTTAATTCATTAGAAGCAGTCACTTTTAAGGGTGAAAAAATTACCCTTACCAAAAAGGAAGCGATGCTTTTGAAATTACTTATTGATCATAAAAATACCGTGGTTTCAAGGGAACGTATTTTGCAAACGGTATGGGGTTATAATGTATTTCCCAATACCAGGACTATTGATAATTTTATTTTAAATTTCAGAAAATATTTTGAACGCGATGTGCGCAATCCCATTCATTTTATCTCTATTCGTGGAATTGGCTATAAATTTCAAGATTAAGGCCTATTTTCCCAATTTTGAACCATTTTTGGGCAATGTTTTGCTAAAATTTGCGTTAATGCTATAGTTAATATAAGCGCATGTCACTTTCTTCCATTCAAGATTTTCTAGAGCCCGTAAATTTGGACCTTCTTTCAAACGATGAGGGCTATAGAGATACCCAGCTAGGCAAACATATATTAGTCAATGAGGGTAGCTTGCCTGATATCTCCAATGCTGATATAGTAATTATAGGAGCAGGTGAATGTAGAGGCGCTGGATTTGCTTTAAATGGACATGCAGCGGCAGATGCGGTAAGGGCAGCATTTTACAATCTATATTATTGGCATGCACAAGTAACTATTGCTGATTTGGGCAATGTGAAATTAGGTCAATCTATACAAGACAGTTATGCAGCATTAAGAACAGTCATTTCAGAATTGCTATTACAGGATAAAAAAGTAGTAATTATTGGGGGCTCACATGATTTAACGTTGGCGCAATATCATGCGTATACTTCGATTCCAACTTTGGTAAATGCAGTGGTTACAGATGCTAAAATAGATCTTGACTTGGAAGCAAGACTTCCTTCGGATCATTTTTTAGAAGAATTATTTACGGGTCTTCCGAATCACTTAAATCATTACGCACATATTGGTTTCCAAAGTTATTTTATGCATCCACATATGTTGGAAACCATTGATAAGCTTAGATTTGATTGCTTTAGATTAGGGGTGGTGAGAGAAAGTATTGAGGAAATGGAGCCGGTGATTAGAGATAGCCATATGATGAGTTTTGATATTAGTGCTATACAAAATGCGCATGCACCTGCTAACTTTATTACCCCTAATGGGTTTAATGGAGAAGAAGCATGTGTGCTAATGCAACATGCTGGAATGAGCTGGAAAACAAGTTCAATTGGCTTATTTGGATATCAGGCCGAGCAGGATCGTAATGGATTAACTGCAATTCAAATGGCTCAAATGATATGGTATATTGTGGATGGGGTGCATAGAGGAAAAAAAGAATCACCTTTGTCTGATATTGAAAGATTTAAAGAATTTCATATTGCTTTTTCGGATATTGACACTAAATTTTTACAAAGTAAAAGTACAGGTCGTTGGTGGATGCAATTACACAATGAGCAATGGTGCCCTTGCAGTTACAAAGATTATTTAGTAGCTTCCAATAACGAAATTCCTGAAAGATGGCTAAGAGCTTTAGAAAGGGAGTAAAATCTCCTATTGCATTTATTTTTATTGCAGTATTATTTTCAATTACTACTGTCAGTGCACAAACCCCACAAGCAGCATTATTAGCTTCTCCTGCTTTAAAAGGAGCGCATATTGGTATTGCAGTTTACAATGAATCCACGCAGCAATGGGTGGATAAATACCAAAGCGATCATTACTTTACGCCAGCAAGTAATACTAAAATTCAATCCTGTTATTTAGGAATGAAATATTTAACTGATTCTATTCCTGGATGGCAATTTGCCGAAAACAAGGACTCCATTTTTTTAATGCCATTGGGTGATCCTAGTTTTTTACATCCTGATTTTGCATATCAACCTGTTGCAGATTTAATAAAAACAACAAAGAAAAAAATTGTTTTGTGTTTGCCTAGTGAGCCAGACAATTTTGCTTCCTTTGGAAGAGGTTGGGCTTGGGATGATTATGCCGAAGATTATCAACCTGAAAGAAATAGATTAAATATTTATGGCAATGTGGTTACGGTAGCTAAGCAAGGTGAAGGTGTTTCATTGTCGCCCAACTATTTTACTAAAAAGCAAATTTTACCTAGTAGCTATACAGTTTGGAGCCGTGAAAAATTGAGTAATCAATTTTATGCTAAACCAGATACCATTAAAGACTCCATTCAGCAAGTTCCATTTATTACTGATAATAAGTATGCTTTAGTAAAGGCACTTATTGAAGATAGCTTACGTCCAAAAAAATCTATTGCCATTCAAACTGGATGGACACAGCCTAGCGCATCTATTATTAAAACAGTGCCTACAGATAGTTTATTAAAAATAATGATGAATCGTAGCGACAACTTTTTTGCAGAACAAGTATTGCTAATGACCAGTCAAAAATTATTGGGTAAACTAGATGACGCTGCTTTAATTGATACTATTTTAAAAACAGACTTTTCTGTTTTCCCTCAAAAGCCAGAGTGGGCGGATGGTAGCGGGCTGAGCCGTTTCAATTTAACAACTCCCGAAAATTATATTGCACTTTTGAAAAAAATGGAAAATGAATTTTCAATTGAAAGAATTAAAGCCATATTTGCGCAAGGAGGAAAGGGCACACTATCAGCATACTATAAAGACATTTCGGGTGTTTTATATGCTAAAACGGGAACCTTAGGTAATCAAATTGCATTGAGCGGTTATATCATTACCAATAAAGGAACCAGACTTTTATTTTCTGTATTAGTGGCGAATCATGTGAGTCCAAGAACTTATCCAGTTAGACATGCAGTAGAGGAATACCTAACTGCAATAATGAATGCCAACTAGTTGCATATTTATTTACCTACTTACTAAATAAATTGTCTAAATACCCTTCTTTAAAATCAATATAAGTAGGAGCTCCAGAAGCAGTTACATTGGGCGTGTCGCAATTAAAAAGAGATTCAATTAAACTATGCATTTCTTTTTGAGACAAGGTTTGGCCCGCTTTAATGGCAGACTGTCTAGCCATGCATCGAATAATTTTTTCTCTTTTACTAAATTTAATATCACCACTAAAATGCTTGAATTGTTCTAGTAAAAGTTCAATCGCATTTTTTTCATTACCTGCGTTTACATCCGCAGGAATGCCTTGTATGATAAAACTATTTTGACCAAAGGGCTCTATTTCGTATCCAATAATAGCTAAGTCTTCTATAATCTCTTCTAATAAAATTGCGTCTGCAACACTTAATTCCAAAACAACTGGGAATAAACTTTTTTGAGTTGCATGTGGTTGAATACTTGCTTTTTGATATTTTTCATACAACACACGTTCATGGGCTAACTGCTGATGCACCATAATCATTCCAGGGCCAACAGGTGCAATGATATAAGTGTTATTAATTTGCAATAGAACTGCATCCTCATTTACTCCAACCCCTTGTTTTTCCTGATATAAACCCATGGAGGATGACTTTACAATAAAGCCATCATTTGATGAACCATTCCCATTAGATTGATTACTTTGATCATCACTTGATGGAATATCTGAAAAAAAGCTTTTCCATGCGGTTCTTTCTGCTTCACTTGTTCTTGGAATAAAATGTGCCTGATTTTTTTGCGTAAAGCCAGCATATAAAGAACTACTTGCCGTGCTGCTTCTTTGTTCATCCGATATAGGCTTTTGGATAGCATCCAATTGTTGAATATTTGCATCCAAAGAAAAATCTAAAGATGGAGCAATGCTAAATTGTGCCAATGCATGTTTAACTGCAGCCTGTACAAAAGCATAAATAATTTTATCGTCCTCAAATTTAATCTCTTGCTTTGTAGGGTGCACATTAATATCCACTTGTGATGGATCCACATCTATATACAAAATATAACTAGGGAAATTTTCTTTAGGAATTAAACCATCAAAAGCATTTGCAATAGCATGATGTAAATAAGCACTTTTAATAAAACGACGATTCACAAAAAAGTATTGATCACTTCTTGTTTTCTTTGCTGTCTCTGGTTTACCAACGAATCCTGAAATGGTTAAGTAGTCGGTCTTTTCGCCAACCGCAACTAATTTAGTTTGATAGCTATTTCCTAAAACATGAATGGCTCTTTGTTTAAAACTACCAGCTTCCCAATGAAAAACATCCTGACCATTATTGGTAAAGCTAAAATATATTTCAGGGAATGCCAATGCAACTCTTGTGAATTCTTCAATAATATGTTTTAACTCGGCAGAATTACTTTTTAAAAAGTTTCGTCTAGCAGGCACATTGAAAAATAAATTCTTCATACTAATACTAGTACCTACTGGACAAGCAACTGGACTTGTTTCTGATACCTGGCTATTTTCAATTTCAACACTGGTACCCAATTCATCCTCGATTTGTCTGGTTTTTAAACTCACCTGCGCTACTGCAGCAATGGAAGCTAATGCTTCACCTCTAAAGCCCATGGTCCTTATTTGAAACAAGTCTTCAATGGCGCTTATTTTACTTGTTGCATGTCGAGCAAAAGCGTTTTGTGCATCTATTGGATTCATTCCCTTCCCATTATCAATCACTTGAATCAAGGCTTTGCCCGCATCATTGATCATTAATTTAATTTCAGAAGCACCCGCATCTACCGCATTTTCCAATAATTCCTTTACGGCACTGGCAGGTCTTTGAATCACCTCCCCGGCTGCAATTTGATTGGCAATATGATCTGGTAATAAATGAATGCTGTTGGCCACTATTAAATCTTTTAAAGTGTGTAAAAGTAGTAAATTTGCCACTTAAAATCTCAACTTATGCTAAGAACAGCGGACATCAAAAAAACGCCTCATCAATATCTTCCGGAAGCCTTTGTTTTAACAGATTGGGCTGGTTTGGAGCCCTTTTTTAAGGAGCTTTCTGACAGACCCCTTTTAAGCAAAGCTGATTTAGAAAAATGGTTATTGGATTTAAGCGAATTGGAGGCATTTATTAGTGAGGATGCTTGTTGGAGACAAATAAAAATGACCTGTGATACAACGGACAAATCACTGGAGGATGCATTTACTTATTTCTGCATGGAAATTCAACCTCAAATGCAACCTTATGCCGATGCATTGAATAAAAAATTAATTGCTTGTCCTTTTACAGATCAATTGGATAAAGATCAATACTTTACTTATTTACGTTCGGTGAAAAAAAGTATTGATTTATTTAGAACCGAAAATATTCCTTTGCAAGCCGAATTAAGTGTACTGCAACAACAATATGGTACTATTGCAGGTAAGATGACTATTGAGATGAATGGTCAAGAATATACTTTACAACAAGCTTCACAATTTTTAGAAAATGAAGATAGAGCAATAAGGGAAGAAGCTTATAAAAAAATCCAAGAACGCCGTTTGCAAGATAAGGATGCAATGCATGAATTGTATACTACTTTAATACAAAAAAGACATCAGGTTGCAGTAAATGCAGGCTTTGCTAATTATCGTGATTACAAATTTGCGGAGCTTGGTCGTTTTGATTATACCAAGGAAGATTGTTTTCAATTTCACGAAGCGGTTAAATTGCATGTACTTCCTTTGCTTGATAAAATTTATGCGCGCAAAAAACAAAAGCTTGGATTAGCTATTTTAAAACCATGGGATACCGAAGCAGAACCTGCTGGTACCAAGCCTTTGAGACCATTTACGGATGGCAAAGATTTATATGAAAAATCGGTGGCTTGCTTTGAACAATTAGATCCATTTTTTGCAGATTGTTTGCGTAAAATGAATGAATTAAAACATTTTGATTTAGAAAGTAGAAAAGGAAAAGCACCAGGCGGATACAATTGTCCATTGGCTGAATCTGGGGCGCCTTTTATTTTTATGAATGCAGCCGGTCAAATGAGTGATGTAACAACCATGGTACATGAGGGTGGTCATGCCATTCATTCTTTCCTTTCTCATCCATTATCATTAAGCGCATTTAAGGAATATCCAATGGAAATTGCAGAGGTAGCAAGTATGTCAATGGAATTATTTACCATGAATCATTGGCAATCTTTTTTTGATAATGAATTGGATTTAAATCGTGCAAAAGAACATCAGTTAGAAAGAACCATTACTATTTTCCCATGGATTGCGATTATTGATAAATTCCAACATTGGGTATACGAAAATCCAAATCATAGTATTGAAGAAAGAACTACTAATTGGACTGCCATTTTAAAAGAATTTTCTACTGGTAGCATTGACTACTCAGGATTAGATATGTATCGCGAAATTGGATGGCAAAGACAATTGCATTTATTTGAAGTGCCTTTTTATTATATCGAATATGGTATTGCTCAATTAGGTGCTATAGGCATGTGGATGCAATATCAAAAAAATCCAAAGCAGGCTTTGGAAAATTATATGAGTGCATTGGCATTAGGTGGAACTAAAACATTACCTGCATTGTATGAAACTGCAGGCTTGAAATTTAATTTCTCTCCAAATTATGTAAAAACATTAATGGATTTTACCAATCAAGAATTAGAAAAGTTATTTCACTAATAAAAATAGCCCTCAGTGAGGGCTATTTTTATTATACTTGAATTTGTAAATTAAGATTGAGCTGGGCCAGGATTGTTTCCTTGTGGAGTCCTGTTGTTGGGTCCATTATTAGGTCTTGGGCCATTGTTAGGGCGATTATTGTTAGGGCCATTATTTGGTCTAGGTCCATTGTTTGGCCTTGGTCCATTATTAGGACGATTATTATTAGGACCATTATTTCTAGGGCCATTAAAGTTTCGATCATTGTTCTGTCCTCTTTGTTGGTCTCTTCTTCGACGATCGTTCTTCTCTAAACTCTTTAAACTAATTTGACCCACTACATCCACAAAAGAAGGTTCTACTTCTTTTGATTTGCCACTAACCACTTCTACCGCTTGCAATTCATCTACCACAACTCCTTGTTGGTTTAATTTCTTAATTTCAACAACACGGTCAATGGTTAATGGATAATGCTTTGTATTATTTGGTAGGGTATACCACATTAAGTTTTTGAAAATATCTTTCTTAATTAAAAATGCTTGACCCATTGCAGTTTGTAAAGTATCTGCATAATCAGGGAATCCTTGTAGCGCATCTAAATAAGTATCTAATTCAAAATTCAAACAACATTTTAAGCGACCACATTGTCCACTTAATTTAGTTTGATTGATAGATAAGTTTTGATAACGAGCCGCAGTAGTATTCACGCTCTTAAAGTCATGTAACCAAGTACTACAACATAGCTCTCGTCCGCAACTGCCTATTCCACCTAGCTTTGCCGCCTCTTGTCTAATACCAATTTGACGCATTTCTACTTTAACTTTAAACTCACCCGCAAAAATGCGAATCAATTCTCTAAAGTCAATTCTATCATCGGCAGTATAAAAGAAAGTTGCTTTTTTGCCATCTGCTTGCATTTCAATCTCACTTAGCTTCATGGCTAATTTAAGATTAGAAGCATGGGTACGACTACGGGCTAAAATATCGGCTTCTCTACTCTTACTAATTTTAAAAGTTTCAATTTCTCTATCAGTACTAGGTCTAAGGATTTTTTTCATGTCAGGATTAAATTCATCTAACCCTCTTTTCTTTAATTGAAGTCTAACCAATTCTCCTGTAAGCGAAACTTCGCCTAAGTCAAATCCGTTCACACCTTCAACGGTGACATAATCTCCTTTTTCGAATTGTTGTAATGATGAGTTTAGGAAAAAATCTTTACGACTACCTTGTTTAAAACTTACTTCTACCACCTTGCATTGACTGTCCATGTCGTCAATAGGTAAGTCACGCAACCAATCGTGCACATTTAATCTGTTACAAGCACCTGAACTACAACCCCCGTTGCTTTTGCAACCGCCTGGTTTGCCAGTTCCACATGATCCACATCCCATATATAGTTAGTTCTAACTGTTAATGAATAAAAATACCCAACTAAGCAACCATTTTCTCAAACCCACTAAGCTTAGCCTTCTGTCAAAATTAAGGTTTTGTTCTGAATGATATGATAGAACTTGATGCCCAATGCCATAAATAGCATTTTTGGGTTCGCATTGCGCTCAATATGGTAAACAGCTTTGTCTAATTCCTCTAAAATTGCTTCTAATTGACCCACTCCAGCTATTTTATTGATTCTGAGTGCAAAATCCTTTAAGGCAGGGTCAAGGGGAAGGTCATTTCCAAGCACTTTTATACGAATACTTTGCTCTAAAAGGTGGTTAAAGTACTTTAAAAACTGCTTTTGGGGTTCTCGGCCCATTTTGCTAGTTTCTTCTACCCATTTTAGCTGAGCCAGGGGCCCACCTTTAAGAATTGCGTTTAGCCACTCTCTAATTTGGGTTAAAAAATCGGCATCACTATGTTGAATTAAGTGTAAAGCTTCTCGGTAATTACCATCCGAAATAGCTGCAATCTGAGCTGCTTTTTCGGGATCTAAATGTGCTTTTTGAGTCAAGGCCTGCTCAATATCATTTGTTGTGAGCCTTGGCACTTTAATATATTGGCAACGACTTAAGATAGTTGGTAATATTTGCTCCTCCGAATTGGCTACTAATAAAAAAATGGTGTTTGCAGGCGGCTCTTCGATTAATTTTAATAATTTATTTCCTTCCTTACCTAGGTATTCAGGCATCCACATTACCAAAACCTTAAAGGCACTTTCAAAACTTTTAAAGGAAAGTTTTTTTATAATTTCTTGGCACTCATCTGCACTAATATTTCCTTGTTTATTTTCGGCTTTAATAGATTGCAACCAATCAAAAACATTGCCATAGGGGTAGCCTTTGATAAACTCACGCCATTCTTCAATATAGTTGGAACTGATATTTTTTGTCCCTGGTTTTTCAGTGATGCTAGGAAACGAAAAGTGAAGATCGGGGTGCATTAATTGACTTGCACGATGGTATGCTGGTAAATCCGCAATTTCATCAGGACTATACACTTTTTTTTCAATGGGATCAGGAGCTGCACCAAATAAATCGACACCGGAGGCATCCATATTGTCATTTGGAATGCTTACTATGTATTGTGCAAAAGCAATGGCCAATGGTAGTGCTCCTGCACCTTCAGGCCCAACAAAAAGTATTGCATGACTTAGTCGTTGGTGTTGCACCATATCGACAAGCTGTTGCTTTAGTTTTTCCTGACCAATTACTTCGCTCAATAACATGTAGCGAAGATAATGTATAGAATGGGAAGCTTGTTATTTAAGACGAGACAAAATTTCTTGACTGTCTGGTGTAATGTTGCTTGGGTAATAAGCAATCATATTTCCTTTTTCGTCTAACAAGAACTTATTAAAATTCCAAGATATGGTAGCGTCCACTACACCATTTTTGCTTTTTTGCGTTAACCATTGATAGATTGGAGCAATTTTATCCCCTTTTACATCAATCTTATCAGCTAATGGGAAAGTTACACCATAGTTCTTTTTACAAAAACTCACAATTTCTTCATTGGTGCCAGGCTCTTGACCTCCAAATTGATTACATGGAAATCCGATTATCACTAATTTATCTTTGTATTGCTCGTATACTTTTTCCAAAGCCTCATATTGCGGTGTGTAGCCACATTTGCTAGCTGTATTTACTACTAATATTTTCTTCCCTTTAAAAGAAGCAAAATCGATTTGCTTTCCATCGATACCTTTTACTTTAAATGAATGGATGCTTTGTGCGTTTCCCATAACCGATGCTGCTAATATTAAAAGTGTAGCTAATATTTTCATAATGAAAGATTTTGTAGTTAAATATAACAAGATTTATTTAAAAAGGTTTAAGCGAATGTATAAGCGGCAGTCGAAATTGAAATTGAGGACGGATTAGCCGCTTTTAAGCAATGATAAGCTGCTTCCAAGGTGGAGCCAGTTGTAATTACATCGTCCACAATCATTATTTGCATATCCCGCAATCTAGCTCCATTTTTTAATTCAAATAAAGGGCCTGATTGCATGCTTCTTTGAAGCCGATCTTTTTGAGTTTGCGTAATCGTATTTTTTATTTTTTGTAGTCCCTTAAAAATGACTGCCTTTACTCCATAATCAATGATTCCCTCGCAAATTATTTGACATTGGTTAAATCCTCTTTTTCGCAGCTTCTTTTTGCTTATAGGAATTGGGACTAAATAATGGAAAAAATTTTCCGAATATTTGGATAAAATGTCTACTGCTATTAAACGGCCCAATAAATAACCCGCTTTTTTATTTTGCTTATACTTTAATTCAAAAATAATTTTTTGTACAATACTTTCTTTTGTAAAAAATAAAATTGCATTGGCTTGTTGAATTTGTGCACGTCCCCAGAAAATTTTATCTATTGGGCAAGTGGACATTTTTGAAAAATGGGTATAAGGAAGTTGCGATTCACAAATATCACAAATCACTTTGCTTTTTGATAAATTCGAATTGGCACATTGCAAACAAACATGCGGATAAAGCAAATGAATAAAACCTTGTAAATATGTTTGAAAACCTTGGAATGTTTTTGATAATAGCCCTAACTGTAGCATGGTTAAAAGAATAGTCGATATGCTTCGTCTACTCTTTCTACTGGAATAATTTGAATACTATGCTTCTTTGGCTCAATCCTTTTGCTATTAAATGCAGAAATATAAATTTTTTCGAAACCTAATTTTTCTGCTTCAGCAATGCGTTGTTGTATTCTGTTCACCGCTCTAATTTCTCCGTTTAATCCTACTTCACCTGCAAAGCAAATACCTTGTGGTAATGGAACGTCCTCGTAGGAGGAAAGTAGGGATAATATTATGGCTAAATCAAGTGATGGGTCTTCAATTTTTAATCCGCCAGCAATATTTACAAATACATCCTTCATGCCAAAAGCAAATCCACCACGCTTTTCTAATACGGCTAATAATAATTGTAATCTTCTTAAATCAAATCCTGTTACCGTTCTTTGAGGGGTGCCATAAACACTTTGTGTGACTAATGCCTGCACTTCAATAAGTAAAGGACGCATGCCTTCCATGGATGCTGCAATGGTACTTCCGCTTAATGATTCATTGCGTTGTGCAATTAAAAATGCCGAAGGATTGGTTACTACTTTCATGCCTTCGCCCGTCATTTCGTAAATGCCTAATTCACTCGTGCTACCAAAACGATTTTTTAGGGTACGCAGCATGCGGTATGCATAGTGACGATCTCCTTCAAATTGCAATACGGTATCCACCATATGCTCCAAAATTTTTGGACCTGCAATGGTACCTTCTTTAGTAATATGTCCAATTAAAAATACGGGCGTACCTGTTTCTTTAGCAAATCTCTGAAACTCTGCTGCTGTTTGTTTTATTTGAGAAACGCTACCAGCAGCAGCTTCAATTAAGTTAGACTCTAATGTTTGAATGGAGTCCACAATTACCACCGTTGGCTTTAATTTTTTTATAGCCTTAAATATATCAGTTGTGTGCGTCTCTGTTAAAAGATAAAAATTTTCGTTTTGTAAATTCAAACGATCCGCGCGCATTTTAATTTGCTGTATACTTTCTTCCCCACTTATATAAAGTACAGTTTGATCTTTCATCATTAAACCCTGTTGCAAAAACAAAGTACTTTTGCCAATGCCGGGTTCACCAGCCACCAGTACGATAGATCCCAATACAATACCACCCCCTAAAACTCTATTTAATTCGGCATCTGCACTGCTTATTCTTTTTTCAGATTGGCTATTAACTTCATTGATAGCAATTACCTGTGTGCCTTTTTGTTGTGTAGTATATTCTTCCCAGCCAGATTCTTTCTTTTCTCCTTTTTCCACTAATTCCTCGGTAAAAGTATTCCATTCATTGCAAGCCGGACATTTTCCTGCCCACTTTGCAGATTCGTATCCGCAATTGTTACAAAAGAATGCTGATTTGGCTTTGCTCATACCTTAAAGATAATGGCTATTTAAAATATCCAGATAGTAATTTCCGAAATTATTTTACAATTTAATTTCTTCCTGATTGTCATCTAAGAATTTGTATTCTACTAAATGACTATTGTTTTCAGGTTGAGATTTTAATTTGATTTTATATTTACGCTTCCACTTTTTAAGAATACTACTAAAAATACCCTTTGTTAAGTGAGAGTGAATTATAGGGTGTACTAAAATGTGCAAGCTCTTATGGCCATGTGTTGCCAAGTACGCCAATTTTTTCTCCATCTCGTCCTCTAATAATAATGTAGAAGTTATCTTGCCTGTTCCGTTACATGCAGGACAATCTTCGGAGGTATTGATATTTACTTCGGGTCTAATTCTTTGACGTGTAGCTTGTAATAAACCAAATTTAGAAATAGGTAATACAGAGTGTCTAGCACGATCGGTTTTCATGAACTCATCCAATGCCTCTTGCACTTTGCGTTTATTATCAGGAAGCTTCATGTCAATAAAGTCAATAACAATAATTCCACCAATATCTCTTAATCTTAGTTGACGCGCAATTTCTTCGGCTGCTTCTAAATTAGTTTGTAATGCATTTTCTTCTTGATTATTGCTAACACTTTTAAATCCACTATTCACATCAATTACATGCAATGCTTCGGTATGCTCTATAATTAAGTAAGCACCACTGTTTAAATTAACTGTTTTACCAAAAGAAGATTTTACTTGCTTTGTAATTCCATATTGATCAAAAATTTCTTGATCACCGGAATGCAGGCTTAAAATATTTGCTTTTGCTGGAGCAATTCTTTGTAAATAATTTAAAGTAAGATCAAATATTTTTTTATCGTTAACGACAATTTTATTGAAGTCCTCGTTTAATAAATCTCTAAGGATACTTGTGGTTTTACTTTCTTCACTCATGATTCTTGAAGGTGCCATTGCGCCTTTCAAATTAGACTGGATTGTTTTCCAGTTTTCAACCAAGGTTAAAAGATCCTCATGTAATTCAGCAGTTGTCTTTCCTTCCGCAGCAGTACGCACGATTACACCAAAATTTTTAGGCCTAATGGACTCCATCATTTTTTGAAGACGCTTGCGCTCCTCACCACTATGTATTTTTTTAGAAACTGCAACAATCTCGTTAAAAGGAGTTAATACAATAAATCTCCCTGCTAAAGACAGCTCACAACTTAATCTTGGCCCTTTTGCAGCAATGGGCTCTTTTAAAATTTGAACCAAAACATTTGGCTTGCCATTCAATACCTCACTTATCTTCCCTGTTTTAACAATTTCGGGTGCCGTTTGAAATTTGGAGAAATCAAAACTGTTGTCATTATTGTTAATTGCTTCCTGAGTATACTTGATAATGGATTTTACGTAGGGGCTTAAATCGGTGTAATGCAAAAAGGCATCTTTTTCAAATCCCACGTCAACAAATGCAGCATTTAAGCCAGGGATAATTTTGCGCACTTTGCCCAAATATAAATCTCCCACAGCCCAACGAGCATCTACTTTTTCGTTGTGTATTTCAACCAATTTCTTGTCCTCTAATAAAGCTATTTCAACTCCATCAGAAGTACTATTTATAATTAAATCTTTGTTCACTTATAGCAACTTTTTAAACGCATATAGCACGGCCAATGAATAGCACAGCTACAGCTTATAATTTTTGTAAACACACCACTTTACGAAGGAAGGAAAAGGTAAAGTAAAGTTGCTAGGTAGAATAGTGGCGTGTATTTGAAAAGAATACAAGCGTGTCCTAAATTAGGCGCACGCTTGTATTAGGAAAAGAACTATTTATTCTTCTTCTTATGACGATTCTTTCTTAAACGTTTTTTTCTTTTGTGCGTCGCAATTTTATGACGTTTTCTTTTTTTACCACAAGGCATGTCCGATAATTTTTGTTATTAAAAATGTTATTTCTTCTCTTATTTCTTCAACTCTTTTATTCTTTTATCAATGGCCTCTTTAGCATTTGGATTTTTAACCAAAGTTTTCATTTTGGTATACCAATCAATTGCTAAAGCCTTTTGATCCGTTAGCTCATAACACTCAGCTAGGTTTACCATTGCCTCAATATTATTAGGATCTAATTTTAGAATAGTATTGAATCTTTCAATAGCCTTAGGATACTGACCAGATTTTTTACCACCTAAGCCTAATATTAATTGTCCGTAAATATTTTGCGGATTTTTATCAACTACTTCTTTAACTTTTAAAATGCCTTGCATAGGATTGTCTGAAATATTTCCAAACAAATAGCAGGCACCTAAATTAATTTTTGCAGAATCATTATTAGGATTAATAACCAATGCTTTTTCTAAAAGAGCTTTTGCATTTACTGCAATCCAATTAAGCATTGCAGGTGGTGCGTCCGGCGTTGTTAGGTTATCTATCAACTGCTGGGCTGCAAAAGTGAGGCTTTTTTCAGAATTTTCCAACAAAGCAGCACTGTAAGTGTAATATAAATATGGCTCGACTCTATGCGCTGAATCTGCCCAAAATTGTGCTAGTTGAGTGAAATTCTTTAAACTATCAGCCTTTGATTTAGACTTAACTAGCTGGTTTTCAATACTTAGTAACGTAATTTTTTGATTGGCAGTTAGGGCTGTTTTGGCGCCATCTAATAAAGATTGTGTTGAAACAGTAGCCGATGCAGGGTTATTTTCAGGTTGACTGGACTCAGCTTTTTTTGTTCTAGGGACGAAAAAATAGATAACTACACAAGAAATGATAGCGATAATGGCAACAATAAACTGAGGTTTTTTCAAAATTGGAAGTTTCCGACAAAGGTAATTACTAATTACTATCTTTTGACTTGTTATGCTTCTCTTTTACCTCGTTTACGAATTCTTTTGCGGGTTTAAATGCCGGAATAAAATGCTCAGGAATATTAACTGCCTTGTTCATTTTAATGTTACGCCCAATCTTTGCAGCTCTTTTCTTAGTAATGAAGCTACCAAATCCACGAATGTAGATATTCTGGCCATTTGCTAAGCTTTCTTTTACTTCTTTAAACATTCTTTCTAAAGTCATTAGTACATCCACTTTAGGAATTTGTGTTTCTGCAGCAATTTTATTAATGAGATCCGATTTTCTCATAAAGATGAATTTTGGGGTTTCAGTCTTAAAAATAAATTAATTTTTCCCTAAAATCAATTAAATTTTCATTTTTTTATACATATCTCTTAGAT
>CAIQQR010000016.1 GCA_903874055.1 uncultured Bacteroidota bacterium
ATTTGAAATGCATACCATTCTCCTTTATCTGCTATGCCTTTAAGTTTTGTAATATCTTGTTGCATCCATTTTAATGGCAGGTCTTTTGTCATTTTAATTGGGTACAATCGATCTTCAGGAATAGCAATAAAAGGATTATTGGCAACTTTCGGGAAATTAGTTTTTGAATTATTTACAAATTTTGCAATTTCATTATTGCTTGCAACTACTTCCATTGGATAAAAACTATTTAAAGTATCAATGGATTGAAATGCAGACACGGTAACAACTCCACTAGCCATAGAATCCACTACATTTGATATTATTGGCTTTAAATAAACGCCTTTGGGGTAATTAGATCTGCCTTCATTTTTATAGGGTAAATAATAAATGTAATAGGTTCCCTTGCCACTAGTAGGTTTGAAATTTATTTCGCCCATTATTTTATCAGCGGATATCACTTTATAATCAGTAATATTTTTACCCGTTTGAGCGTCTTGGATAATAATTCTTTTGTCTTGAGGGTTATTGTCTCTACGGCGCCATTCCACCAATGCTTTTACCCATTGTGCATCAGTGGATACTTTTATGATAGCTCTATGATTTCCCAAAGAATCGGAGTTCCAACATTTATTGCAAACGGAGTATTCGATATTTTTTGGAAAAGTTTGTGCATTTATTTTTACACAAAAACATACTAATAATGAAATAATAAGCGCGCGCGCGAAGGAAATTTGCATAGCAATTCGTTTTGTAAATATGAAATTTGAAGTTACAAAATTTACTTGCTAAAATGACATGTTCTATTTTTTAGCTTCTCGCTTTGGACCCATGGGAAGGGTGTATCCTAAATTCAATATAAACTCAAGCGTGCCAAATCCTTGTTTAGCAGTACCTTGATTCACTGCTAGATTGTAATAATATGCGTAATCTACTTTTCCTGCAAATTCTAAATAAAGGCTTTTTTTGAAAGTGCTTCTTAATGCGTATTCAGCACCTGTATTCCAGCCGCCAAATTGAAATAGTTGATTATTCTTTACTCCAAATAAGCTGTTTTCCACATGAGGAATTACTGGGCCAAAACCCACTTTCGCTAAACCATCAAATGCAAAATCTTTAGTTGAAATTTTGGTGAACTTCTTTCTTTTTACAATATTGAATAATAAAAAGTTTGCACCATTATTTAAGTAGTAATAATTTCTTGAAGTGCCTGTGCCAGTTTTTGAAAAAACAAAACTGGAGTCGATTGGTCTGTTGTTATAAGTTCCCACCATATGCACAGTTTGATTGTCTAAAAACAAAGCCTTGGTATGGTCAAAATTAATTTCAATCGCTAAGCCCTTTTCCTTGTCAATAAAATAACCAATTCTGTAATTATATTGAGGAATGCTAATTGCCTTTGTTAACAATGCATCATCCCATCCTGGATGATCTTCCAATTTTGTATTTTTAAAAGTAAAATTATTGCCTAAGCTAGGTTGACTAATACTTACATTTGTTGGTGTATACCATTCTTTATTATATCCCCAAGAAAAATAAAATTCACCTTTTCTTTCATTTTTTTGAGCATTCCCATTCACCACAATCAATACCATCAGGATTGCCACGAACCATTTATTCAATTGCATCTTCAAAATTTTTGTAAAGGTAGGATAAAATAATGCTTGAAAGGCTTTAAAATGGCATGTTTATAATCATATTTTAGGTAAATTTGCAAATCGAATAATAAACAATGAAGCAACATTTACAAAAGCTTGCCATCACTTTACAAGGGGATCTTTTCTTTGATAAAACCATGCGCACTTTGTATGCTACAGATGCTTCAAGTTATCGTGAATTGCCATTGGCGGTTGCTATTCCTAAAACTAAGCAAGATTTAATTTTATTAATACATTTTGCAATTGAGCATAATACTTCCTTAATTCCTAGAACAGCGGGTACTTCCTTGGCTGGTCAGGTTGTTGGAAGTGGTATTATTGTAGATGTCTCAAAATACTTTAATCACGTAATTGAATTAAATAAAGAGGAAGGATGGGTGCGTGTGCAACCAGGTGTAATTAGAGATGAACTTAATTTATTCTTAAAGCCACACAATTTATTTTTTGGTCCAGAAACATCCACTGCCAATAGAGCAATGATTGGAGGAATGGTGGGCAATAATTCATGTGGTTCTAATTCGGTCGTGTATCGAAGTACAAGAGAGCATTTAATTGAAGTGACCGCTTTATTAAGTGATGGAACTGAAACTATTTTTAAAAGTATTTCAACGGATGATTTTCACGCGAAATGTGAGTTAGGAAATTTAGAAGGGAATATTTATAAATCTATTCGAAGCTTATTAAGTAATTATGATAACCAAGTGGAAATTAGAAAAGAGTTTCCCAAAAAATCGGTTGAACGACGTAATACTGGCTATGCAATTGATTTATTAGTAGAGATGGATCCTTTTACTGCAGGTGGTGAAAATTTTAATTTTTGTAGTTTGATAGCTGGATCTGAAGGAACATTGGCATTCATCACGGAGATAAAATTAAATGTAGTTCCTGCTCCTCCAAAAGAAACTGGTTTATTATGTGTTCATTTTAATACCATTGATGAATCATTACATGCTAATTTGATTGGGTTAAAATACAATCCAAGCGCAAGTGAATTAATTGACCATTATATTTTAGAATGCACTAAGGAAAATAAGGAACAAATGCAGAATCGCTTTTTTGTGCAAGGGGATCCTGGTGCAATCTTGGTGATTGAGTTTGTAAAAGAAACAAGAGAAGAGATTTTAGCGTTAACAAACGCAGTGGAAGCAGATATGCGTGCAGTTGGATTAGGGTATCATTTCCCGGTTTTGTTTGGAGCAGATACCAAAAAAATATGGACCTTGCGCAAAGCAGGCTTGGGCTTATTAAGTAATTTACCAGGAGATGAAAAAGCAGTACCTGTAATTGAAGATACTGCAGTGGATGTAAATGATTTACCTAACTATATTCGTGATTTTAACGAGATATTAAAAAAGCATGAATTGCATGCTGTACACTATGCACATGCAGGTTCTGGCGAAATACATTTAAGACCTATTATTAATTTAAAAACGAAGGAAGGCAATCAATTATTTAGAACCATTGCCGAAGAAGTTGCGACACTCGTAAAAAAATATGATGGTTCATTGAGTGGCGAACATGGTGATGGTCGTTTGCGTGGAGAGTTTATCAAACAAATGGTGGGAGAAAAAAACTATGCTTTGCTAAAACAAGTTAAAGCAACCTGGGACCCCAATAATATCTTCAATCCCAATAAGATTGTGGATACGCCTTCCATGAATAGCATGCTTCGTTATGAGCCCGGACAAATTACTCCAGAATTTGAAACCATATTCCGTTTTCATAAGCAAGACATTTTACAACATGCCGAACAATGTAATGGGTCTGGTGATTGTCGTAAAACACATTTGTCTGGAGGAACGATGTGTCCTTCTTATATGGCTACCAGAAATGAGAAAGATACAACAAGAGCAAGAGCCAATATTTTAAGAGAGTTTTTAACACATTCAACAAAAGAAAATCGCTTTGATCATAAAGAGATTTATGAAGTAATGAGTTTGTGTTTAAGTTGTAAGGCATGTAAAAGTGAATGCCCTTCCAATGTGGATATGGCAAAATTAAAAGCCGAATTTTTGCAACATTATTATGATGCAAATGGAGTGCCATTTAGATCCAAATTAATTGCCAATTTTACAGCCACCGCTAAATTGGGTTCAATTGCACCATCAATATATAATTTTGTAATGGGGAATGTGGTAACTGGAACAGTTATTAAAGCTTTGTCAGGTTTCGCCATAAAGCGTTCTATGCCATCTTTATCCAAGCAAACATTAAAGTCTTGGTATGATAAAAAATATATTGCGCCATCAGCACCAATACAACAGATTTATTTATTCTGTGATGAGTTTACAAATTATAATGATGCTGCCATTGGGATTAAAGCCATTCAATTATTGACAGCATTAAATTACGAAGTCATTATCCCTAAACATGAAGAAAGTGGAAGAACTTGGTTATCAAAAGGATTGGTGCGCAAAGCAAAATTAATTGCTAATAAAAATATTGAACTTTTAGGTTCATTAATTACAGATACAAATCCAATTATTGGGTTAGAGCCATCCGCAATTTTAACTTTTAGAGATGAATATCCTGATTTAGCAACAGACCAAAATTTAGATGCATCAAAATTATTAGCAAAAAACAGTTTCTTTATTGATGAATTTTTGGCAAGAGAAATAGAAGCTGGAAATATTAACAAAGATCAATTTACTTCAGCGCCTAAATCGATTTTGCTTCATGGACATTGTCAGCAAAAGGCCGTTGGGAGTGTAGCCGATTCTGTAAAAGTACTTTCCTTCCCTGCTAATTATATAGTAGAGACCATTCCTTCAGGTTGTTGTGGTATGGCAGGCTCCTTTGGTTATGAAAAAGAACATTATGAAGTTTCCATGAACATTGGTGAACTTGTCTTGTTTCCTAAAGTAAGAGCCAATAGCGATACTTGTACTATTGCGGCTCCAGGAACAAGTTGTAGACATCAAATAAAGGATGGAACAGGTGCGCATGCTTTGCATACAGTAGAAGTATTGTATGATGCTTTGAATGGCTGATAAATATCAGTATTTTTATATTAAGATTTTTAAATTAGATCGCTTGTAAGCTGCCATTTGTACAATTCTAAGTAAGCATGTTAAATAATTACTTAAATTCAACAATCTTTAAAACGATTGTATATGAAAATGTATTTTATTGTAGCTAGTGTGTTGATAGTAGTAACAAGTAATGCCCAAATTTTAAAAGCAACTCAAGTCAAAACAAAGAATGGTGTGGTTGAAGGTATTAAAGAGACCAGTGGTATTTTATCTTTTAAAGGAGTTCCATTTGCTGCACCACCCGTTGGAGATAATCGTTGGAAAGCACCGCAGCCAGTAAAAAATTGGAACGACGTTTTGGCAACCAAGCAATTTGGTCCAAGAGGTATGCAAGCTCCTATTTTTGGAGACATGGGATTCCGTTCCAATGGCATTAGTGAGGATTGTTTGTATTTAAATGTTTGGACACCAAATACAAATGTAAAATTACCCGTGCTGGTTTATTTTTATGGAGGTGGATTTGTTGCGGGCGATGGATCCGAAGCACGCTATGATGGAGAAAGTATGGCAAAAAGAGGTATTGTTGCCATTACCGTAAATTATAGATTAGGTATTTTCGGATCTTTTGCACATCCTGAATTAAGTAATGAAACTAGTTATCATGGTTCAGGTAATTATGGTTTACTCGATCAAGCTGCAGCATTAAAATGGGTAAGTGAAAATATTGCATCTTTTGGAGGAGATCCAAAGCGAGTAACTATTGCTGGTGAATCAGCAGGGTCTGTTTCGGTGAGTGCACAAATGGTTTCACCTTTATCTAAAAATTTAATTGCTGGAGCGATAGGTGAAAGTGGCTCCATGTTAGGCACACTGCCTCCGCTACCTTTGTCAGATGCTGAAAGAAATGGTGTAGAATTTGCTAAACAAGTAGGCGCTAATTCTTTACAAGATTTAAGAAATATGCCTGCTGATAAATTATTAGAAGCCTCAATGAAGTTTGGACCTTTTAGATTTCCATCCACTATTGATGGATATTTTTATCCAAAAGCACCTATTGATATTTTTATAGAAGGTGGGCAAGCACATGTCCCTTTATTAGTGGGATGGAATTCAGAGGAGATGAATGCAAGCGCTATTATGGGTAAAGAAGATTTTACAAAAGACAATTATGAAAAAGTAGTTAAACAATTATATGGTGAAAATGCTGCCGAAATACTTGCAGTTTATAAAGTAACAAAAGATACAGAAGTAGAAGAAGTGGCAACTAGTTTAGCAGGGGATCGTTTTATAGGTTTTAGTACTTGGAGATGGTCCGATTTACAAGAAAAAAC
>CAIQQR010000017.1 GCA_903874055.1 uncultured Bacteroidota bacterium
CCACGCTTTACATCCTGCCCACTCATTCTTACCGTCTTACCTTCTGCTAATAAAGATGCATAAGCCATTAATTCACCTGTAGCCCAATCAATTTTATTATCAGTCTCAAATAATTTTATTTTTTCTTGAATTAATTTCTCCACTTTTTTCAAAGGAGAAAATCCTGCTGGCCATTTCATTAAAGCATTAAAAATATATTTTGCTTTATCTACACTAATGCTAGTATCTGGTGAAGATTCAAAATCAGTAGCTGTTGCTTTATGCATTGCTTTCCAAGCTAATTCTGGCGCCTGGTATTTATAGGGCAAAGGATTTTGTTTTACCTCATCTAATCTTGCTTGCAAATCCGACCAAAATTGCTGCTCCATTTCCTTGGCCAAGTTTTGTGCATCTACCGTTCCATTTTGCAATAAGAACTCTACATACTTTTCTCTTGGATTCTTATGTTGATCTATTAATTTATATAACTGAGGTTGTGTATACTTAGGATCGTCCCCCTCGTTATGACCATGCTTTCTATAACAAACCATATCAACAAAAATATCTGATTGATAAATTTGTCTATATTTTGTTGCAATCACCACTGCTTTATGAACTGCTTCGGCATCATCACCATTCACATGCAATACAGGTGCTTGGACCATTGCTGCAACAGAGGTACAATAATTTGCACTTCGCGCATCATCAAAATCAGTTGTGAATCCAATTTGATTATTAATAACAAAGTGAATAGTACCACCAGTATGATAACCATTTAAATTACACATTTGCAAAATTTCATACACAATACCTTGTCCTGCAACCGATGCATCTCCATGAATCAAAATAGGTAAAACTTTACTAAAATTATTCTCGTATAAAACATCTGCCTTTGCTCGAGCAAATCCCAATACAACAGGATCCACCGCTTCCAAATGTGAAGGATTCTGCATTAGTTTCAAATGCACATTTTTATTAGAGCTAGTGGTTACCTCCGAACTATAACCCATATGATATTTAACATCACCACTACCCATTGTTTGATCTAACACTGCAGTACCTTCAAACTCACTAAAAATTTGCTCATAGGTTTTGCCCATGATATTTGCAAGCACATTTAATCTTCCACGATGTGCCATACCAATAACTACTTCCTCTACTCCATTATCTGCACCTGTGTTAATGATAGCATCTAATGCAGCAATAGTAGACTCTCCTCCTTCTAATGAAAAACGTTTTTGTCCTATGTATTTAGTGTGTAAAAACTTTTCAAAAATCACGCCTTGATTTAATTTATCAAGGATGCGTCTTTTTTGATCTAAATTAATTGGATCAGAAAAATTATTTTCCATTTCATTTGTTAACCAATCAACGCGTTCTTGATCTGAAATGTATTTATATTCAATACCTAAATTTTTTGCATATGCATTTTGCAAATGCGCAACAATATTTTTTAAAGTAGCAACTCCTAATCCGACAAAATTCCCAGCATTAAAATTAGTATTTAAATCAGCATCAGATAATCCGAAAAAATTTAAGTCTAAATTTGCATGTCTGTCTTTTCTTTCTCTAATCGGATTGGTCTTGGCAATCAAATGACCTTTATTTCTATACCCTAAAATCAAACGATACACTGCAATCTCTTTTGCCCAATCAATATTTCCTGCATTATTTGAGCTTGCCGCATTGGTAGCACTAGTTGTAATGCTTGCCACATTTGCATTTTGTAAATTACTATTTTGCATTGCAAAATCAAATCCTTCAAAAAACTTTTTTAAATCTGGATCAATTGAATTTGAATCCACTAAAAATTGCTGATAGAGCCCTTCAATAAAAGAGGGGTGTGAGTTAGTTATATAAGAGAAATCCTTCATTTAGATTGCTTTCTTTTTATTAAAATTCTAGGAGCGCAAATATCGGGCTAATTCATTGATTTAAAAGGAAAATTTGCTCAAAATCAATAGGTATTTTAATACTTTTCGCATTTCAAAAATAAATACCAACACATTGAATAGCATATGAAAAGCGTGGAATTTCACATTATAGCATAAGTAGCTGATAATCAATCTTTTAAATACTTTTTGCATTTTTTTTCATTTTAATTTTAATTATTAGGCTTCTTCCCTTACCTTTGCCCTCCTGAAAATTAAATAGTACATGGCAAATCACTCGGCTACCAAAAAAGATGTAAGACAAGCAACAAAACGTCGCGATAGAAACCGTTATTATGGTAAAACTACACGTAATGCAATTCGTGAATTGAAAACTATCGGTGAGCAGACAGCTTATGACGAAAAGTTACCTAATATCATTTCTCAAATTGATAAATTAGCAAAACGTGGAATTATCCATAAAAACAAAGCTGCTAATTTAAAGAGTAAATTAGCAAGACACACTGCTGTTGCTCCAGTTGCAAAAAAGAAGTTCGAAAAGAAGTAATTGAAAAATTAAATTGATTGGCTTAAGCCATATTAATATACAAATCCTGCCTACTCGGCGGGATTTTTTTTTGTAGCTTTGCGACATGACTGAAAAAATACTTATCCTCGACTTTGGTAGTCAATACACTCAACTTATTGCAAGAGCAGTAAGAGAAGCCAATGTGTATTGTGAAATAAAACCTTTCAATTCAACTTTTGAATATGATAGCACTTTAAAAGGAATTATTTTAAGTGGATCTCCAGCAAGTGTTAACGAAGCAGATGCTCCTAATGTGGATATTCAAGCCATGTTGGATAAATTACCTGTTTTGACAGTATGCTATGGAGCCCAATTAAGTGCTAAAAACTTTGGAGGCAAGGTAGAAAAGTCAAATAAGAGAGAATATGGTCGAGCACAATTGCGCATCCAGAAAGAAGATATCATTTTTAAGAATATTCCTAATAATAGCCAGGTTTGGATGAGCCACAGCGACTCCATTACCCAATTGCCTGAAAATTTTGAACTACTAGCCTATACAGATAGCATCCCAGTAGCCGCTTTTAGAAAAAAGGCTGATAGTGGAAATAGCCTACATGGCTTCCAGTTTCACCCCGAAGTTTACCACTCTAGTGAGGGCAAAACCATGATTAAAAACTTTTTAGTGGACCTATGTGGCTGTAGTCAAAATTGGACACCCGCTTCTTTTGTAAACGAGACGGTTGAGAAATTAAAAGCTCAGATTGGAGATGGTCATGTGATAATGGCTTTAAGTGGCGGTGTGGATAGCACAGTTGCCGCTACGCTAATTCATAAAGCAATTGGTTCTCGCCTTCACGGCATATTCGTTGACAATGGTGTATTAAGAAAAGATGAGTTTCAAGGGGTATTAGATATTTACAAAACTGTCGGTTTAAACGTAAAAGGTATTGATGCCAAGCAAATGTTTTATGATGCGTTAGCTGGCAAATCAGACCCAGAAGAAAAGCGTAAAATTATTGGAAAACTATTTATAGATGTATTTCAAATAGAGGCATCTAATATGTTGGAAGCGAAGTTTTTAGGTCAAGGGACTATTTATCCAGATGTGATTGAAAGTGTAAGTGTTCATGGCCCTTCTCAAACCATAAAGTCACACCATAATGTAGGTGGTCTTCCTGATACTTTACATTTAAGCCTTGTTGAACCATTAAGATATTTGTTTAAGGATGAAGTGAGAAAAGTAGGCCTTGAGTTGGGTATCCCAGCTGACCTCATTAACCGCCACCCTTTCCCTGGACCTGGTTTAGCTATTCGTATCTTAGGGGATATCACCCCCGAAAAAGTAGATTTACTTCAAAGAGCTGACGATGTATATGTAAAAGCATTAAAGCAATTTGATCTTTACAATAAGGTTTGGCAGGCAGGAACCATCCTTTTACCAGTAAAAAGCGTTGGTGTTATGGGCGACGAAAGAACTTACGAATACACAGTGGCCCTTAGAGCAGTAACCTCAGTGGATGGTATGACAGCCGACTGGGCGCACCTACCTTACGAGTTTTTAGCACATGTGAGCAATGCTATCATTAATGAAGTACGAGGCATTAACCGAGTAGTTTATGACATTAGTAGCAAGCCTCCTGCGACCATAGAGTGGGAATAATATTTGAAATTTTATTTCAATAATAATAGCCTAAGCATTTGTTAATCATTTGTTTAGGCTATTTTACTTTACAATTAATTTCATAAAGCAAATCACACATCAATGTAAAATCAACCTCCTCTCGATGATCGTCATTACGCTAAAAACACTTTCTCGCATCTAAAATCGCGAACTCGCTGCGCTCAGACATGCGCGATTTCTTTACAATGCGCTCAAGCGTTTTCTTAACGCTATGACTCAAATCTCGAGTCTTGTTAATTTTACATTTGATTTATTGGATATATTAAATGAAAGAGTACTTCAAAATTGAACTCTGAGCCATAGCGTAAAGAAATTTATAAATTCAATCGTTAAAAAAGTCTGCATGTTTGAGCACGAAGTGCGAGTTCAGACTTTTAGATTGGATTTATAAATTTTAGCGTGAAGTGGCGAACAGAGAAATTCTGAAGTACTCTTTCATTTAACGCCTAATCCCAATGTAAAATAAAAAAACCCGAGAGGTTAATCTCGGGCCTTTCAACTAAATATTCGAACAACTAAAAACTCCAATTAGTTCATTGTCCTCCTTAAATTGCTAATCTTATCCTGTAAACTATTCACTACACCAGCTAATTGATCAACATTCCACATGGGCTGCGCACCAGCTTTATGAATGATATATACAGCCTTCCAAACCTCTACTATATCTTCACTATTTACTTGATATGGCTCGTATAACGGATTGTCACTCAATAAAGTAATCTTATTTTTATTATCATCATTTGTAATAATTCTTTTATATACAACCCCATCCGCATTAGAAACTACAATATAGGTATTCGAGTTTTTCACATCCTTAATGCTGTCTACCTTTTCACCAACTATCACACTTCCGCTTGGAGTAGGCAACATACTATCCCCTATAATTTCAAAGGCACGGTAATCACCTGGCGCTAACATGGGTAAAGTGAAGGTATTTAACTCGTCTAGGAACTCCGGATCGGCATAACCAGCCAAATACCCGGCTGCCGCTTTAACAGGCACGAAAGGTACAATGGGTGCTGATGAACTTGATTTGTCGGTTTTCATCGAACGACGACGATCTAAATAAGACATGCTCGAACCCGTTTCGGCCCCTGCATTACCCTTTTCAGAAAGGTCCTGAAACAGGAACTCTTCCAAACTAATATTAAAAAGTGCGCAAATTGCTTCCTGCACTTCCAAGCGTGGCTCTGCTCTTTCTTCTTCATAAGCTCCTACTAAGGAACGCTTAATCTGTAATTGATTGGCCATTTCCTCTTGTGTCCATTCGCGCTGCTTTCTGATGTACTTTAAATTCTTACCTGCGTATGACATAACTAATGATTTTAGTGCAATTTACTAATTTATTTAGCATTTCCAAATATTTTTAGTATTTTTTTTTCGACGCCCCTTGCTTAGTAACTTGCAGTATGGCTAAGATAAAAACCGAAAAACCACTCATCTTAATTACCAATGACGATGGCATTACGGCGCCTGGCATAAAAGCCTTGGTGCAAGCTGCCCTCCCCTTTGGTAAAGTGGTAGTTGTGGCACCAGATAAACCTCAAAGTGGAATGGGACATGCAATTACCATTGGTCACCATTTAAGATTAACTAAGGTAGATTATATGGAAGGAGTAGAAGCTTATGCATGTAGTGGAACTCCTGTGGATTGCGTAAAATTAGCAGTAGATAAAGTATTACATCGCAAACCTACTATTTGTTTAAGTGGCATTAATCATGGCGCCAATCACTCTATCAATGTGATTTATTCTGGAACCATGTCTGCAGCATTAGAGGCATCTATTGAAAGTATTCCAAGCATTGGATTTAGTTTATTAGACCTTAGTATTGAAGCTGACTTTACTGCTGCAGCACATTTTGCAGGCATTATCATTGAGAAAGTTTTGTTAGATAAAAATTTGGACAAACACCTTTGCTTAAATGTGAATATTCCAAAATTAGAAACTAAGCTTATTAAAGGAATTAAAGTTTGTAAGCAAGCTTATGCTAAATATGAAGAAAAATATGTGGAACGCAAGGACCCATATGGCAAAAAATATTATTGGTTAACTGGAGAGTTTATCAACTTTGACAAATCAAAAGAAACAGATGTTTGGGCACTTAAAAATAATTATGTGAGTGTGGTTCCTGTTCAATTTGATTTAACCAATCATACTATTAAAGAGAAACTAAGTAAAAAGTGGAAATGGTAAAAAATAGTTACTTACATGGTATCTTAGTAGGCTTAGTAGTCCCATTTGCTGGATTCTTTGGATTCTACAAATGGAAATTTAGTGTATTTACAATTAAAGAGTTTGGCACAATAATTATACATCAAAAGTCTATTTTGTCTGCTATGATTAGTGTATCCTTGTTATTAAATGGTGCAGTGCTCACTTTCTTTTTTCAAAAAGAAAAAGACAATACTGCAAAAGGAATATTTATTATCACATGTATTTATGCACTTGTTGCAATTGCATGTAAATGGTTTTTATAAATGCGTTACTACATTATAGCTGGCGAAGCTAGCGGTGACTTACACGGCTCCAATTTAATCAAAGCGATTAAAGCAAAAGACTCCAACGCGGTTATACAGTGTTGGGGTGGCGATTTAATGCAATCCGCAGGAGGCAATGTAGTTAAGCATTACAGAAGTTTAGCCTTTATGGGATTTGTGGAAGTGCTTATGAATTTGCGTACAATTCTTTCCAATATAAAATTTTGCAAAAAAGATATTGAAGCTTTTGCACCTGATGTTTTAATATGTATCGACTACCCAGGATTTAATTTGCGCATTGCTAAATGGGCAAAATCAAAAGGATTAAAAGTTATTTACTTTATTGCTCCACAAGTATGGGCTTGGAAAGAAAATAGAGTACCTGCCATGCGTGAAAGTATTGACAGATTATTATGCATTCTCCCTTTTGAAAAACAATATTTCAAAGATAGATGGAATTGGGAAGTAGATTATGTTGGGCATCCATTAATGCAGGTACTTGAGTCACAACAAAATTTACCTCATCCCCTTCCTGAAATTGCAAACGAAAAAATAATTGCATTACTACCAGGAAGCAGAAAGCAAGAAATCCTAAAAAAATTACCTGAAATGCTTTCTGTTGTTAGCGCATTTCCTGATTATTATTTTGCCATTGCTCAAGCACCAGGACTAGATGATGATTGGTTTGCATCATTGGTGCCAAGCAATAAAAATGTACATATTGTAAAAGGGAATACTTATGCGTTATTAAATCATAGTGTAGCTGCATTAGTAACAAGTGGCACTGCCACATTGGAAACTGCATTGTTAGGTGTACCAGAAATTGTTTGTTACAAAGGCAATCCTATCACATTGGCATTAGCAAAACGCTTTGTAAAAATTAAATTTATTGCATTGGTAAATTTAATTATGGACAAAGAAGTGGTTAAGGAATTAATTCAGGAAGATTTAAATAAAAAGAATTTGATTCAGGAATTGACACTTTTATTAACTAATGAAAACAAGAAAGTTCAAATAAAAGCAGACTACCAATTATTAAAAGAAATTTTATACACTGGGCAAAGTGCCACCGAAGTTGCAGCAGACATTATCCAAGAAGCATTAGCAAAATAAAATTTGAAAATTAGTGCAAAAACTTACGCACCAAAATCACAATAATTGCTACTAAGAATATAAGTATAGACAAGCGATTCATGCCATGCATGGCTTTCATCATTCCTGTCCTTTCTTGCTTTGGGTCTCGTTTTACTAAAAATAAATACTCTCCTATTTGTCTGAAAAATCCCATAAAGTGAATTTTAAATTATGCATTTTGAGATACCAACCAACTCTTTAACAAATTGGTTATTTGTTGTGCTTCGATAATAAATCCATCATGACCATACATAGAATCAATGGCAATTAATTTTGCATTGGGCATGTGATGCTCCATAAATCTTTGTTCATCTAATGGACAAAGAATATCACTATTAATTCCAATTATAAATGTTGGCGTTTTAATGGTTGCCAATGTAGTCATTAAGTCACCTCCTCTTTTACGTGCCAAGTGATGACTATCCATTGATTTTGTTAATAACCAATAGCTGTAAGCGTTAAAACGCTTTACCAATTTATCACCTTGGTATTCGATGTAAGAAGATGCTTTAAAATTATCTATCTTTTCAGGATCCTCATCTGTTTGCTTCTCTTGGAAAATTCCGTAGTTTCTATAGGTTAACATGCCTATTGCGCGCGCTGCTTTTAATCCTTTTGCACCAGCGTTTGGTGTTGCTTCTTTCCATGTACAATCTGCTTCAATGGCTAATCGCTGAGCTGTATGAACTGCTACACCCCATGCACTTTCTGAAGGCGAGGTTGAAATCAAAAACATCTTTTTAATGACAGCTGGTTCAACAATGGCCCACTCTAATGCTTGGTATCCACCCATGCTTCCTCCCATTAATAAATCTATGGTGTCAATTCCTAAATGTTGTCTTAATAAGATATGCGCCTGCACCATGTCGCGTATGGTCACCGTAGGGAAATTATTTAAACTTATTGACGTTCCTAAATCTTCTACACTTAATGGTCCTGTTGAACCATAACAAGATCCTATAATATTTGCACAAACAATAAAGTAATCATTGGGATTTATTAAATACCCCTCGCCCACTAAACCTTTCCACCAATCAGCAACATCGGAGTTGGCTGTTAAGGCGTGACAAACCCATGCCACTTTTTTACCCGGTGTATATTCACCATAAGTATGATAAGCAATTTTAAGCTTTGGCAAAATCACCCCACACTCTAAAGTAAAAGGCTGATTATATTGGTATATTATTGGACCCATTTTTTTAAATGCTAATTACGAACTAAGTATCTATTTGAATTACCTTTGTCAAAGGTACAAATTTTATACTTCTTATATACTAACAAGCATTAACCTATGGCAAGAATACATTTAAAGCAAATTGACCAAGACTACCAGTTTGTAACAACAGACGAAGCAGGTCAACAAATCACCATGGATATTCCAGTAGATCAAGGTGGTCATGGTAATGGTGTACGCCCTATGCAAGCTTTATTAAGTGCTTTAGGTGGATGCAGTGCAGTTGATATTGTAATGATTTTAAAGAAGCAAAAAGAGACTATTGAAAATTTTGAAATGATTATTGATGGAGAACGTCAAGTGGGTAAAGAGCCTGCTTTATGGGAAACTATTCATATTGTTTTTAAATTAAAAGGAACGATGTCTCAAGAAAGAGCAGAAAAAGCATGTACACTTTCAATAGATAAATATTGCTCAGTGGCTGCAACATTAAGAGCAGCAGGGGCCGTGATCACATGGGAGGTAGCAATTTTATAATTTTAACAAAAGCATCATGAAGCATAATCAATCTAAATTAATAAGAACAAGGGTTCCACAGACGCCTCAAAATGAGCACTCTTCCCCCTTATTTTTAACAAGTAGTTTTACTTTTGATAATGCCGAAGATATGCGTGCTGCTTTTGCAGATGAAACCGACGCCAATATTTATAGCCGTTTTTCAAATCCAACGGTAAAAGAATTTGTAGATCGTTTGTGTGTTTTAGAAAATGCGGAATCCGGCTTTGCTACTGCCTCTGGAATGAGCGCTGTATTTGGCTCTTTCATGGCTTTATTAAAAAAAGGAGATCATCTTTTATCATGTAATTCTATTTTTGGAAGTACCCATACCGTAATTTCAAAATACTTACCTAAATATGGTATTGACTATAGTTATGTTGGCGCAAGTGCTACTGCCGCTGAATGGGAAGCAGCCATTACTCCACAAACTAAAATGATTTATTTAGAAACTCCTACCAATCCAGGTTTGGATGTAGTGGATATTAGTATGGTAAGTGCCATTGCTAAAAAACACAATATTATTTTAAACGTAGACAATTGTTTCGCCACTCCTATTGGACAAACTCCAATTGATTTAGGTGCCGATTTAGTAGTACACTCTGCGACCAAATGGATTGATGGACAAGGTCGTGTTTTAGGCGGTGCCATAGTGGGAAGAAAAGATTTGATCCATGACATTTATTTGTTTTGTCGTAGCACAGGACCATCCTTATCTCCATTTAATGCATGGGTATTAAGCAAGAGTTTAGAAACATTAGAAGTGAGAATGGATCGTCATTGCAGTAATGCATTATATATTGCTGAAAAATTAGAAGGGCACGCAAAAATTAATTTTGTTAAATATCCTTTCTTAAGTTCTCATACTAGTTATGAAGTTGCAAAAAAGCAAATGAAAAATGGTGGTGGCATTGTTTGTTTTGAATTAAAAGGAGGCATTGAATCTGGAAGAACATTTTTAAACAATATAAAAATGCTTTCTTTAACAGCCAACTTGGGCGACACACGCAGCATTGCTTCCCACCCTGCGAGCACCACACATGCTAAATTATCTGAGGCGGAAAGACAAGCAGTGAGTATTACACCTGGCCTTATTCGCATATCAGTAGGTCTTGAACATAAGGAGGACATTTTAGCTGACATTTTGCAGGCATTGGAAGCATCTTAATGCCCCAGAACATAGTCCAGCATTACTAATTTCAAAATATTCATACTGCCCTATCACATGAAAATGTGTTGGGGCTTTTTAGTAGTGTCCCATAAACGCAATGAGTTGAAAAAAATGGGTTATTTTCCGTACTATTTTTAAGATTTATTAGTATATTGAATTCGCTTAAAACTAACGATTTATTAAACGATTGCGCTAGCGGTTACGCTGTCGCTTAAAACCACACAGTTATGAAATTAAAAACAGGTATTTTATTATCATTAATGATGTTCCTCCAATATTATATTTGGGGTGCTTGGTATGTAACAATGGGAACTTATATGGGCGAGGTATTAAAATCCTCAGGTGTTGATGTGGGTGCTGCTTATAGTGCAGGTGCCATTGCAACTATTATTTCTCCATTCTTTGTAGGTATGATTGCTGATAAGTTTTTTGCAGCTCAAAAAATTATGGGAGTTTTACATTTAGTAGGTGCCGCTTTATTGTTTTACGCAACCAAAGTTGACAACAGTAGCTTTTACTGGGTAATTTTAGTTTACTCATTATTATACATGCCAACTATTGCATTAAGTAATAGTGTTGCTTTTGCTCAAATGACAGATCCAGGAAAACAATTCCCATGGATTCGTGTATTTGGTACCTTAGGATGGATTGTTGCGGGGTTAATTATTGCAAAATTAGGTATTGAGAAAACTGCTGGCACATTCCATGTTGCTGCAGCTATTTCTGCAGTATTAGGTGTTATAAGTTTCATTTTACCTAACACACCTCCAAAGGGAGCGGGTACACAAACTTCAGCTGCAAGTATTTTAGGCAAAGATGCATTTGTATTATTAAAAGAGAAATCCTATTTAATATTTTTCATTGCTGCTATTTTAATTTGTATCCCACTTTCTTTCTACTACGGATTTGCTAATCCATTCTTAAATGAAGTAGGTTTAGAAAATGCAGCAGGTAAAATGACAATGGGTCAAATGTCAGAGGCCTTATTCATTTTAGCAATTCCATTTATGTTTAATAAAATTGGAGTTAAAAAAATGTTGATTTTAGGAATGAGTGCTTGGGTATTACGATATATCTGCTTTGCTTATGGAACAATGGATGCTAGCTGGATGTTGTATGCAGGTATCATTTTACATGGTGTTTGTTATGACTTCTTCTTCGTTACTGGTTACATGTATACAGAGAAAAAAGCAGGAGAATCTATCAAGAATGCTGCTCAAGGACTTTTCACATTTGCTACTTATGGAGTGGGAATGTTTATTGGAACTTGGTATAGTGGCTTTGTTGTAGATCAACACAAAAACGGTACAGGCCATGCTTGGACTAATATTTGGTTAACTCCCGCAGCTATTGCAGGTGCAGTATTAATCGCTTTCATTATTGGATTTAATGAAAAGAAAGAAGTAGCGACTGCCTAATACAATTACTTTCCAAAGCCTATCTCATTGGGATAGGCTTTTTTATTGAATTCACTTTTTTACACAAACTAAAAAATAATAAAATGCGTATTGCAATGTTAGGAGCAGGTTTCATTGGCCGTTTTTATGCCGATGCCTTACAAGGATATAGAAGTAAAGATAAAGTAGTAAGTATTTATGCACGTCGTGAAGAGTCGGCTGTAAAATTTGCAGCAGATTATAATTGTGCTCACTGGACTACTAATATGGAAGAAGCCATTGCCCACCCCGATGTAGATGTGGTATGTATATCGCTACCAAATAATATTCATGAAATAGCAGTCATGCTTTGCTGTAAACACAAAAAAGCAGTGATGACTACTAAGCCTTTAGGCCGTAATAGTGATGAAGCAAAAAGAATGTTGATTGCTGTAGAAGAAGCAGGCATTTTTAATGGATACCTTGAAGACTTAGTGTATACCCCTAAATTTATTAAGGCAAATCAAAGCGTAAAAGAAGGGGCAGTAGGACGAATTTTATGGGCGAAGTCACGTGAGACACACCCTGGCCCTCATAGTGATTGGTTTTGGGATATTGAGCAAGCGGGTGGTGGTTGTATTTTAGATCTTGGATGCCATTGTGTTGAAATTTCTAGAAGCTATATTGGAAAAGATATTAAGCCAGTAGAAGTAATGTGTTGGGCAGATACACAGGTTAAACCGATTGATGCTGAAGACCATGCAATTGGATTAGTAAAATATGAAAATGGTGCTATTGGTCAATTTGAAGTGAGCTGGACATTTAGAGGTGGCCTCGATTTAAGAGATGAAGTTATGGGTACGGAAGGTACTATTTGGATTAATAGTTTCCTACGCACCGGATTTGAAATGTTCACTACAGGAAAAGGCGGTGATTATATTGCTGAAAAAGCAGAAAGTGATCGTGGTTGGTTATTTCCAGTGGGTGATGAATTAAATGAATTGGGTTATAACCATATGTTTATGGACATGTTTAACTCCATGGAAAAAGGAGTAGCTCCTAAAGAAACTTTTTATGACGGTTATGTGGTAAACTGTATTTTAGATGCTGCCTATAAATCAGCAAAATCTAAATTATGGGAGCCAGTTAAATTAGATATTTGGAGAGGTCAGGAAGGCTTAACTAAAGAAAGTCATTTAGTGGAATACGATGCAGATCATTATTTAGTAAAAGAAGAAATGACACATTATGGTGCTAAAAAATTAATCTTAAAACACAAGACAACGGGTAAGATAACCGAGCAAATTATAAATTAATATTTTTAGCTTTAACAACTATGTCAAAAAAGGGTACTTTACCAACGAATTTCAAAACGGTATTAGAGAAGGGTGATAAATTATATCACCCGGGCATTTCGGTGGATTGTACCATTTTTGGGTTTCATGAAAATATTTTGAAAGTACTTTTATTAAAAGTTAAACAATCTAATAAATGGGCTTTGCCAGGTGGTTTTATTTACAAAGATGAAACTATCGATAAAGCTGCCTACCGAGTACTACAAGAACGTACAGGTGTTGAAAATATATTCTTACAACAGTTTAATGCTTTTGGTGACCCCAATAGATCCGATGCTACCATACATCAAAATAGATATTTAGAATACGGAATTAAAATCCCTAAAGACAATTGGCTTTTACAACGTTTCGTAACCATTGGATTTTATGCTTTAATCGATTTTACAGAAGTAGATATTAATGATGCCAATACAAATGAAGGCGCTGAATGGATTGACATTAAAAAGCTTAGTAATTTAATGATGGACCATGAAGCGATTGTTTTAAAAGCTTTAGAATCATTAAGGACACAGCTTGCCTACTTACCTATTGGACGAAATTTATTGCCAAAGAAATTCACTATGCCTGAATTACAGAAATTATATGAAACAATTCTTGATCAAAAGTTAGATCGTCGAAATTTTCAGCGTAAGATGATTGGATTTGGTATTTTAAATAAATTAACTGAAACCAGAAAAGGGGGTGCACACAAAGCCCCCTTTCTGTACACTTTTAATGATAAAAAATATCAAAAGGCACTGAAAGAGGGCTTGTATGGAAGTTGGTAAATTCGTAGAATTTATTACCAACTTCCATTTTTCTCTAATGATTTTAAAAATATCGAAGATATTTTTTTGTGGTAGCTGGTAGCAATTAAAATTTTATAAATTTATTTACTCCAAGTTACTTTTACTGATTTTACTTCTTTGGAATTAGGGCCAACCATAATTTCAAAGTCACCTGATTCCCAATCCAATTTTAAATTACTGTTATAGAATTTCAACAAATCTGGAGTAATTTCAAAACTTACATTTTTACTTTCTCCGGCCGCCAATTCAATTTTATTAAATCCTTTTAATTCTTGCACTGGTCTTGTAATACTTCCTACTACATCTCTAATATATAATTGCACCACTTCTTTACCGGCTACTGCTCCTGTATTTTTTACATTTACAGATACTGTTAACTTTTGGTTTCCTTTTAATTGTTTTGATGATAATTGTAAATCACCGTATTCGAATTTCGTATAGCTTAACCCATATCCAAAAGGATACAAAGGCTCATTGCTTACATCAATATAGTTAGATTGAAATTTTGAAAACCATTTTCCAGTTAATGGACGACCGGTATTTTTATGATTATAATACAAAGGGATTTGTCCTACACTTTGAGGAAAACTCATACTTAATTTACCTGAAGGGTTTACTTTACCCAATAATGCATCCGCAATAGCATCACCCGCTTCAGACCCTGCAAACCAAACATCTAATATTGCTGGCACATTTTCCTTTTCCCAATTTAAAGTTAATGGACGGCCATTAAATAATACCAAGGCAACTGGCTTGCCAGTTGCAACTAATGCTTTTAATAAACGTTTTTGTGCCTCTGGAATATCAATCACCGATTTAGACGCACTCTCACCACTACTCTCCGCTCCTTCCCCTATTGCAGCTACAATTACATCAGCATTGGCACTTACTGCCAAGGCTTCTTTAATTAATTCATCCGCACTACGATTGTCTCTTACAATATCTTTACCAAACATAGTTTGACGATTTTGCATTTCAGCATCATCTTCTAAATTGGATCCTTTTGCATATAATACTTTACCATTGGCACCTAATGCAACTGTTAACCCTTTCAATAATGTAACTGACTTTGTATTATCAGCACCTACACTCCAGGTACCAGTCATATTTTCTTTTGCATTCGCTAATGGGCCAACTAAAGCAATTGTTTTACCTGCGGCGATTGGTAATACATTGTTGTTTTTTAATAATACAAAACTTTGAGCCGCAATTTTTCTTGCTTCCGCGCGGTTTGCACTTGTGAAAACTTCAGTGGCTGATCTTTGCTCATTACAATATCTATATGGATCATCAAACAATCCTAAATCGTATTTAGCAGCTAAAATTCTTTCGCAGGCTTTATTAATTTGAGCAAGTGTTACTTTACCTTCAGCCATTGATTTTTTTAAGGTTGTTAAAAATCCTTCCCCAACCATATCCATATCAACACCTGCGTTTAATGAAAGTGCATTTACAGTTTGAAAATCGCCCATGCCATGATTTGTCATTTCAGGAATTCCAGTATAATCAGAAACTACAAAACCTCCAAACTTCCATTGTTTTCTTAATACATCATCCACCAACCATTTGTTACCCGAAGCAGGCACACCATCAATCTCATTAAAAGAAACCATTACGGATGCAACACCTGCGTCTACCGCTGCTTTATAGGGCGGAAAGTACTCATTATACATTCTTACCCTACTCATATCAGTTGTATTATAATCTCTTCCCCCTTCGGCTGCACCATACAATGCATAATGTTTAACACAAGATAAAATGGTATTTGGTGCAGATAAATCATCGCCTTGATACCCATGCACCATTGCCTTAGCAATTGCTGAACTTAAAAATGCATCTTCGCCATTTCCTTCGGAAACCCTTCCCCATCTTGGATCTCTTGTTAAATCCACCATGGGAGAAAATGTCCACTGAATGCCATCTGCGCTCGCTTCGCTCGCTGCAATTCTTGCAGATTTTTCAATTAAAGACATATCCCATGTTGCAGACATCCCTAATGGAATTGGGAAAATAGTTCGGTATCCATGTATTACATCCATTCCAAAAAGTAATGGAATATGTAATCTTGTATTTTTTACTGCAAACTCTTGCAACTCTTTAATTTTAGTAACAGAACGTATATTAAATACGCCGCCAACTTTACCTGCTTTCACTTTTTCCGCAATATCAGAACTACTTACTGCACCTGTTACAAAGTCACTTGATGCAGGCAAATTAAGTTGTCCTAATTTTTCTTCCAAGTTCATTTTAGTCATCAAATTGGAAATAAATTGATGCTTTTTTAGTTCCTTACTTGTTTGTGCAAATGCAACAGCACTCATTCCAACTGCAAGGATTAACAATACCTGTTTTTTCATATATACATTTTTATTTTTTAATTATTACCACACAATTGTTGTTGCAGATTGTGCAGGCATTTCGAAATTGATTTGTTTTTTACCATCCATCAATGTAAGCTTTATATCCCCTCCTGTGTTTACAAATAATCCGGCATTTTTCCCATTGGGTAATACAAAACCGGTTGTTTTGATCGCAGCATTATTTGATTGTAAAGCAGCACGTATTGAACCTACTGGAATAAATTTACTTGCTTGACCAATAATATAATAACTCACATTTCTTGATACATCATCCCCTTGAATGGTGAACGCCCCTTTACATTCGGTACAACCGCCTGGGGTATGTGGATTAAACATTGCATCGGCTGCTAAATTCCATTCAATAACTGCCGCGGTCCAGTTGTTTATTGCACCAATAACAATATGCTCTAAATGCCACATTAAATCACCCCCAAATTCACCTTTCGCTCCTGTCCATTGTTCAGTAAATAAAATCTTTTTATCAGGATGCGATTTATGAACCTCTGATAAAGCAGTTTCACTTCCTAAGTAAAGATGAAATGCAGAACCACTTGCGAACTTCTTTGCCGCTGCATTATTCAAAATAGAAATAGGATAATTTGGATGGTCTGCATTATGGTCAAATAAAATAACTTCTGTTTTTAAATGCGCAGCATTTAATTGAGGGCCTACATATTTTGCCAAGAATGTAGCTTGCTCAGTGGCGTCCATTAATAAACTTGGGTTATTACCACCATGCTCTGGCTCATTTTGCAAAGTAATAGCATTAATATTAATCCCCTTTTGCTTCATGGCTTGAATATACTTGACAAAATAATTGGCATAGGTAGCATAATATTTTTCAAGTAAGTGTCCGCCCATACTTGCTGCATTTGTTTTCATCCAAATGGGTGGTGACCAAGGGGAAGCAATGATTTTTAATTTCGGATTAATTGCAATAGCCTTTTTCAAAATTGGAATTAAATGCAAAGTATCCTCTGACAAATTAAAATGTTGTAATAAGGAATCAGTTTTACCAATAGGTAAATCATCATAACTAAATACATGTGCATCTAAATCGGATGCACCGATACTCACACGGATATAACTCACTCCTAAATTATTTTTACCAACTCCAAAAATTTCATTCAATAATTGATTTTTCCTTGCTACAGGAAGCTGATCAATTAAAATTGCCGAACCTCCAGTTAAAGCAAATCCAAAGCCTTCAATAGTTTGGTATTTTTCATTAGCATTAAAAAAAATAATTGCAGAAGAATCAGTTTTATTTGAATGGATAGGGTTTGTTTTTAAAGCAGTCTCTTTAAATTTCAATTTACCATCTGCAGTAGTGGTATACTGTACAGCTTGTGCATTCACTAAGAATGTGATTAAAATCAAAAAGGAACTGAAGATATATTTCATGATAATTATTAAATGAATTGATTAAATTGTTTAACTGCATAGTCTACTGCTCTCGCTGTTAAAGCCATATATAAAATAGAAGGGCTTTGATTTCCTGTACTGGTCATGCATGCCCCATCTGTCACAAAAACATTTTTACATAAATGCATTTGATTGTATTCATTCAAAATAGAGTTCTTAGGATCCTTTCCCATTCTACAACCTCCCATCTCGTGAATATCTAATCCTGGTGCTTGATGATTGTCAACAAAACCCATATCATAAACACCTGCAGATTCAAACATCTTTTTAGTCTCTGTTAAAAAATCTGCAGTTAATTTATCATCATTGTCATCATATCCCACGGAGGTAATTAATAAGGGCAAACCATATGGGTCTTTTTGATCCTTACTTAATCTTACATGATTTTCTTTTTTTGGAATGGTCTCTCCTTGCATATATGCATACACATGCCATTTTCCTGGCACTTCCAACGCCTCTTTAAAATCAGTGCCAATAGTTTTCGCTGTTATAGTCTCATCTAATCTTTGACGATAAGCACCCATGAATGTAGTATAGCCTCCCTTAAAATTAGTTTCCTGTTTTCCAAGGTTACGATAATTAGCAATAATTGAATCAGTTGGATTACGTCCATATACATAACTATCCTCAAAACCATCTATTACACCCCACACACTTGCTCGATAGTTATGATGACAAATATATTTTCCTAATAAACCCGAATCATTTCCTAAGCCATTGGGAAATCTTTTGGATGTAGAGTTGAGTAAAATTAAATTGGTATTTAATGCAGAGGCATTCATAAAAATAATATCCGCATAATACTCATAAGTAATTTTAGAATGAGCATCAATAATTTTAACACCAATTGCTTTTTGCTTGGATTCATCATAAATAACTGAATGCACTACCGCATCGGTTAAAATAGATAAATTGCCGGTATTTCCAGCCCATGGCAATGTGGATGATAACGAACTAAAATAGCCCCCAAATGGACAACCACGCATACATAAATTTCTTGCTTGACACTGTCCACGACCTTGTTGTAAATGTATGGGCTGGGGCTCTGTAATATGTGCCCACCTTGCATGTACTAAATGTCTGTTAAATTGTTTTGCTATTACCTCTTTAATATGTTCTTCTACAATGGTTAAATCAAAGGGCTTCATAAAATGACCATCTGGCATTGCCTCTATTCCATCTGCATTTCCACAAACACCAATAAATTTTTCTACATGGGTATACCATGCTTCTATATCTTTATATCGAATGGGCCAGTCTAATCCATAATTAAATTTAGCAGGTGCTGAAAATTCATGATCACTCCAACGCTGACAAGCACGTCCCCAAATAATAGATTTTCCACCCACCTGATATCCTCTAATCCAATCAAATGGTTTTTCTTGAATATATGGTTGCACCGCATCTTCAATAAAAAAGTGCGCATTGTCTTCTCCAAACCCTGCCGATTTTGTAATTAAAGGATTTTCTTTTTTAAATTTAGCCGTTATGGGACCACGATGTTTTAATTCCCATGGCGCTAATTGTGCAGTTGGATAATCTTTATTATGTTCTACTTTTCTGCCTCGCTCAATTACCAATGTTTTAATGCCCTTTTCACATAATTCTTTTGCAGCCCATCCACCACTAATACCCGAACCCACTACAATGGCTTGATAGCTTTGTATTTTAATGGTCGCATTAGTATAGTAGTAATTAGATTCCATTTAAATTATTCCTTTTTTAAGTGCTTCTACTGCATAATTGGCTGCTCTAGCAGTAATTGCCATGAATGTCAATGATGGATTTTGTGTACTAGTGCTAACCATACAAGCACCATCGGTTACAAATACGTTTTTACAATGATGCATTTGATTGAATTCATTCAATAAGGATGTTTTAGGATCCTTTCCCATTCTGACTCCACCCATTTCATGAATATCTAAACCAGGAGCTTGTTTAGTATCAGTTGCGACAATATTTTTACAACCAGCCGCAGCAAGCATTTCAGAACCTTGCTCAAGAAAATCTTTTAATAATTTTTCATCATTGTCATCATATCCAACTGATGTGATTAATTGAGGAATACCCCACTCATCTTTTTTATCTGTACTTAATTTGACATGATTAGTTTCCTTTGGAATTGTTTCCCCCTGCATCATCATTGAAACATACCAACCACTAGGCTCCGTGATGGCTTCCTTATATTCATTTCCAATACCAGAGGTTTCTTCACCACTTGCAGTGCCACGCCCTGCACCAAAAAAAGTCATGTACCCTCTTAAAAAATCAGTTTCTTGCTTATGTACATTTCTAAAATTAGGCATCATGGGTTGGGTTGGTCTTCGTCCATAATAATATGAATCCAATGGTCCCTCAATACTGGCCGATAAATTGCCGCGATAATTATGAAATGCAATAAACTTTCCTAACAAACCATTATCATTTCCCAAGCCATTTGGGAAACGTTTTGAAGTTGAGTTTAATAAAATCAAATTAGTATTTAAAGTAGCCGCATTTACAAAAATTATTTTTGCATAATACTCAGTTGCTTTTTTGGTAATCGCATCAATGACTCTAACACCAGATGCTTTTTGAGTAGATTCATCATAAATTATAGAATGTACAACCGCATTTGTTTGTAAAGTGAGATTGCCCGTTTTTTGTGCCCAAGGAATAGTGGACGAATTGGAACTAAAATATCCACCAAAAGGGCAACCTCTTTCACACATACTACGCGCCTGACATTGATTCCTACCTTGCTCAATATGTATGGGTGCAGGTTGTGTTAAATGTGCACAACGACCCTGTACCACATTACGATCAGAAAATTTTCCCATAATGCTTTTTTGCATTTGCTTTTCTACATCATTCATTTCCCAAGCGGGTAAAAAGTGGCTATCAGGCAAAGTATCAAGTTTATCATAATTACCGCTAATGCCGGCAAATATTTCGACATGTGTATACCAAGGAGCTAATTCATCATAAGTAATTGGCCAATTACCAAAGCCATCTCTTGCAGGACCTTCAAAATCATATTTGCTCCAACGCTGTGTTTGTCTTGCCCATAATAAGGACTTGCCCCCTACTTGATATCCCCTAATCCAATCATAAGGCTTTTCTTGTATGTATGGATGCGCATTGTCTTTAACAAAGAAATGTTCTGTGGTTTCGTTGTATGCATAGCAACGATTCAATACAGGATTTTCCTTGATCATTGTATTTGTTTTGGCTTCTCTATGTGGAAACTCCCAGGGCTGCTTGGTAGCTGTTGGATAATCTTTTAAATGCACTACATCGCGTCCTCTTTCAAGCACCAATGTTTTTAACCCTTTCTCACATAATTCTTTTGCAGCCCATCCTCCACTAATACCCGAACCAATTACAATAGCATCAAAGTTGTTGTTCTTAATAGACATAGCAATCGTTTATTATTTTGACCCTTATAATAATTTTTTAATCACCAACCCCCCTACCTGCTTACCCATTTGCGCTCCAGTGTTTACACTTATAGTATAATGAATGCCTCCATACACTCTACTCATCGAACATTCATCAGCAGCGGCACTTAATGAATTAAACTTACGTTTTAAGCCAATGTATTTATAATCACTAGAATCTTCAAATACTAAATTGTCTCGATATAATTTTGTCAATACCGTTGCTGCGGCTGCTGTAATAGTACTGTGACCACTTGTATATTCTGGGAATGGTGGTGTTTGCAACAATGGCATCCAATCCTTATCTATAATTTCTTTAATAACGGTTACAGGACGTATATAGGAGCTACGGTATTTTTCATCCCAACAGGAAATAAAGCCATCATATAAAGCGATAGAAGTTAATGCAAATGTTTGTGCTGCTTTTACAGGATCTGCTTTTTCTTGTTGTATTATTTGTGATGCAATACCCATCCAATGTCCACCTGGAGTAATTTTTTTATTACCAAACATCATGTGCCCCGAGTGTTCAATTACAAATGGATTGTCATCCCAATATTTTGCAACTAACTTTTGTTCGGGCGATAAATTTTTATTGATATCATATACTTCCTTCACTAAATTATGAAATTGGGATCCAGGCTTGGTATCAAATTTAGGAGGACGAACAGGAGCAAATTGCGAAGCTGAATCCAACACCATGGGCTTCATTGTATTCCAACACCACTCAACTCCATCTAAATAATCTGGAGGAGTTGGTCTCCACTTACCAGGCTCGTTACTTCCTAAATATTTTGCTTTACCTCTTGAAATAAAGTATCCATCTGTCTTTGCTCTTTTTAATATTACAGCAGCAATAGTATCACCAAAAGCAACTGAAGCTGCATAAGTGGAGTTGTCTAAGTTTGCCTTGAAATTGTCATAAACCAATTTTTCATACGCATTTAATGAATCCACACTAAATACTTTTACATTTCTTGCAACTTTAAAAAATGCTTCCGTTGCTGCTAAATTATAATCATACTTTTTTCTTTTATCAGGAAGAGGCATTTTATCAAAACCATTTAATTTTTCTGCAATAGAAGGGGAATTATTACTATGTCTGATGGCTTCATAGGCAGCAATTGACGAATACACATATATCCTACTTGCTACTGGTGGCGTAAATACATCGTATATGATAATTTGCGTTAACTGATCTTCGTTACTAATTAATAAATTAACTGGTTCAATTTTGTCAACTTTTGGCTTGATCAAACAGGATACCAACAAGTTTGCTAAAAAAAACGCAAAAAAAACGCTTGAATACTTTTTCATAAAATTTCAATTTAAACTTTACATAATAACTCTACTACTTCCCTTACTATCTTTAATGGTAATTGATTTAATTTTATCATCTTTCAAAATGCTTCTATTCGATTGAGATAAAAATGAACTTCCAAAATAAAATTCTTGCTTTCTTTTAATGCCGTTTTTATATTCAATAACTGCACTCGTCTCATTCGCGAAAACAGGAATCAATTTCGCATTCCCTTTAAGTTGAAATAATTTCAATGGGCCTCTGTTTTGTGAAGCAGCAATTAAATAATCTCCATTTTTATTTGATAATTTAACCAAAGCTTTACCATTACCAGGAATAAAAATGCCGCTCTCCAATATTGTTAATGGCTTAAAGCCTCCTTTGCCATCTCCTTTTAACAAAAGTCCATTCATCGCATCATATCTTCCTACAGTCACTTCTGTTCCAAAATCATTTGCATTTATTAGTACATCCAAATTGCCATCCCCATCAAAATCATCCACTTCCATTCCGTTTAAAGTTGAATATTGAGCAGCCTGTGGCAAAGGGGTCATTTCAAATTTACCATTGCCCTTATTTTTTAAATATATAGAGGCGAAATTATTGGCAGATAATTCAAGTGCACCTTTAAATTGATCAGGTGAAAATAATTGATCAATGGTAGCCGATGCAAATGATTTAAAATTTTGAAATTTAGCGCGTGTCCCAATCATTTGCTTTATAATATCTTCTCTAACCTGCACAGGATACAATTTCTTGGCAGTATCTAAATGACTTGTTGGTAACCACAATGCTGGAAATGCATCATAACTTCCATTTTTATCAAAGTCTTTCGCAAATATTTTTGCAGGAAATTTTTCAGAAGCCTTGTAAAAAGAATTCAAGCCTAAGTTTCCTACTACATAATCAATATCACCATCATTGTCAAAGTCACCCGCCACAATACTATTCCACCATCCTGTTTTATCATTTACTCCTGAGTTTGCTGAAATATTTTTAAATACACCTTTGTCATTTTTGAAAAACTTAACCGACATCCACTCTCCGGTCATAATTAAATCAGGCCAGCCATCATTGTCAAAATCAGTAAACAATGCATCGGTAACCATGCCAATATTTATTAATTCTTTGGCAACAGTATTTGTCACATTTGTATACTTTACAATTCCATCTTTTGAATCATTGCGATAAATAAAACTTGAAACTGGCTTTGGATAATTACCAGGATCTACTCTTCCTCCAACAAATAAATCCAAGTCACCGTCATTATCATAATCAACCGCCTTAATACTTAATTTACTTGCTAAATTTAGAGGCAAGCCATTTAACTGTAATGTAAAATTACCCTTGCCATCATTCAAATACAATTGATCATTGTAAGCACTTGAACCAGACGGACTATCATATCCACTTCCTGTGATAATCAAGTCTAAATCTTTATCTCCATCTACATCAATTAACAATAATCCACCGTCCTTGTTTGGCTTTATTGTATATCCAATTGTTGCAAACAATGGCCTTTGAATAAACTTATTATTGCTTTGTTGTAAAAGCAGTTGAGCGCTCTTGTCGGTACCGGCAACTATAATATCATCCAAGCCATTGCCATCGATATCACCAACAGCTAATGCTGGGCTATATTCAGATAATTTATGTGGCAATAGTTTTTGTATATTAAAATCAACAAAATCAGTTTGTGAATGAATGAAATTAATTCCGGCATTAGAAGTAATTTCCTTAAACAAGGCATTAACAGCCATTATAGGAGGCTCCATTGCATTTATTATGGATGCATCTTTACTATTTACTACAATAACTTGATTCACTTTAACCTGTTTTTGCACTTGCTTTTTTTGATTGGGCCAAACAATCACCAACGAATCAATATTGACAATTGATCCCAATCCAAAATGTACTTTATTTTGAATGCTAGACAAATAACCACGGTATGGGCTTTGCTCTCCCACTTGCATTTTACCATGGTCAAAATAAATAGTTGCCTCGGCTCCTATTCCATTTAAATTTTGAGTATCCCCATTAAAAACAATATCCAAATAATTACTAGCCTCAGGCTTTATTTGACGCTGTTTGTTTTGATAAATACTTGCCTCATCATTGATATTATTTATGACCATATCTAAATCACCATCGTTATCCAAATCGGCATATACTGCACCATTTGAAAAGCTTGGCACTTCAAAACCCCATTCCAAACTAGCATCCGTAAAATTTAATCCCCCATTATTTTTAAATACATAATTGTGAATTTTAACTTCTGGTATTTGTGTGAGCAATTGTGCTTTCGTTGCAAAACTAAATGCCTTATTTCGGTACATAATAAAATCATGATCAGTAATATCTTTCGGAAATCCATTGGTTACAAATAAATCTCTATTGCCATCATTGTCCAAGTCGGCAAGTAAAGGCGTCCAACTCCAATCGGTTTCAGCCACATTACTAAAAAATGAAAGTTCACTAAAAATAGGCGCTCCAATGGAATCATTTTGATTCACTCTTGGCCCTTGATTAATCTGCAATGTGTTTCTCACGTATTGATAATGGTAACCATACAAATCATTATTCTGAAACGTTTGATAGGTATTCGGATTTAGAAACATTTTTTTACGATAATTATCTCTAGGATTCATATCAAGCGTGATGAAATCCATTAATCCATCATTATTAATATCTGCAACATCTGTACCCATTGCATTTACAGAACTATGCTTAAAATAATCTCCTAAATGATCAGTGAAAGTGCCGTCATGATTGTTGATATATAAATAATCATTAGGTAAATAATCATTAGTCACATAAATATCCTTCCAGCCATCTTTGTTAATGTCGGTAACCACCACACTGTGTCCATATCCCTCTTTTACTAAACCTGCTTTTTCAGTAACATCTTTAAATACGGGGTGTTTTAAAATAGGATCCCAATTGTTCTGGAATAATTTACTGCTACTATATAATTCAGGTAATTGATTTTTGGGATGATAAACATTGGGCACTTTAGGATCTTTAATTTCATTCACCACTAAAAACATATCCAAGTCTCCATCATTATCATAATCGAAAAAATTAGCCATGGTCGAAAATGTAGTGTCCCCTAAACCATATTCGGCAGCCATATCCTTAAAATGAGGAACCCCTTTTGCATCATTTCCTTGATTGATATAAAGAATATTTTTTCGCTTGTTGGTATCCGTCGATAAGGTAACACTTATATACATATCAGGTTTTCCATCATTATTAATATCAATCACAGAAACACCTCGAGACCATTTACCCTCGCCTGTTGTTGCAGAAGCTTCAGTAATATCTTCAAATTTTAAATCGCCCTTATTTAAATATAATTTATTAGACACCTTATTGCCCGTAAAATAAATATCCGGTAAACCATCTTCATTAAAATCACCAATGCCTACTCCACCACCATTATAGATATTTGAAACATCCAACACATTTAATGAATCTGTTTCTTTTATTTCATTGTTAAAATGAATTCCAGTGGTTGATGAATTCAATTTTTCAAATAATGGTTTCTTAAAGTTACAGGACGCAAAAAGTAAAATAAAAAGAGAAAGTATAGGTACAAAACGGGACATCATAAATGAATATTAAACAATCAAAATAGATATTTAAAGATAATAAAAATGAACTGATTATGGGCACAAAAAAAGGGCCCGAATAATCGGGCCCTCTGTATATTTCTAATTGAATATTAGTTCAGATTAGTAACCAGGATTTTGAGTCAATACTGACTTACCAGCTTTCACTGATTTGTCAATTTGAGCTTGCGGTATAGGCAAGTACTCAGATTTTCCTGTAGTGAAAGTAACACCACTCATTGAAGTGTACCCTTGAGTAGTTTCTGCTTTAGCGTAAGCATCAAGCTCAGCTTTAGCAGTACCCCAACGTACTAAGTCAGAGAAACGGTGACCTTCCATTGCTAATTCAATCTTACGCTCAAACATGATTGCAGTCATTGCGTTAGCAGCAGTAAATGTAGAAGCAGTGTATAAACCAATGCTATACTTAGTTGGAGATACTAAACCAGCATTGTTAGCAGGTCCTACATATCCATCTTTATTAGCAGCACGAGAACGAATTTGGTTTACATAGATCATTGCTTGAGCAACAGTACCACCACCTTGAATTTCAGCTTCAGCAGCCATTAACAACACATCCGCATAACGAATTAAGTGGTAGTTGTTCGCTGTGAAACCATTTGTCCAAGATGAACCATCTGTAAATGTTCCTTCTTGAGACTTACGGAACAAGTGCTTTAATGGCTCATAAGGACCAGCAGCAGCTTGGTTACGTACCCAAGTAGAACCTGGCATGATACCCCAATCTAAATAAGGAACACCACGACGACCAACTGTCCAGTCAACACGTGGGTCCATTGGAGTTGTTGAATCTGGAGTAAATGCTTTATCAGCAGCGATACCCATATCAGATTTTAATGCAACATATCCATTGTTTAAGAAAGGTAAACCATTAGCATCCACCTCAAATGAGTTAGCTAAAGTAAATGAAGGTTGGAAGAATCCGCAACATCCTGTTTCACCACCATAAGGGAAGTTTAAGGCGTCACCAGAGTTTGCGTTAGCAGCTCCAGTACCATCATTAGCAGTCATTTGAACAGAGAATACATCCTCAGAACTGTTTTTATTAGCAGCATTGAATACATCTCCGAACTTAGGTAATAAAGCATATTTAACACCTAATGAAGTTGTACCGTTAGCAATGATTGTTGTATACAACGCTCTTGCTTCAGCAAATTTCTTTTCGAACATATACACTTTAGCTAAGTAAGCAGCTGCAGCCCATTTATTTGCACGACCAACATTACTCATAGTTGCAGGTAAGTTAGCATATGCATATGCGAAGTCAGCCTCAATTTTAGCCATTGCAGTACCATCATTAGCAACTAAAAAGTTACCAGCTGAATAAGTTACTGTTTCGTCAATGAATGGTATATTCTTGAATATTTTGATTAAATCAAAATGATAATGACCACGTAAGAATCTTGCTTCAGCAGTGATACGAGTAACATCAGCAGCAGAAATATCTTTTGCTAATTTCATAACTCTTAAAGCTTCGTTTGAACGTTGAACACCATCATAACGTTGTTGCCAAATTTGGTCTAAATAACCATTAGCAGCAGTCGCATTCCATTGTTCAATTGGAGTGATTAAGTTTTGGTCACCTGGATCTGATCCTTTGTGAGCGTCACCACCCGCAACTGATTCATACACCCAGTTACTTGAAGAAGTTGCCCAAGGACCGTTACCAGTACCTGCGTTAGATCCTTCTCCATCCAACAGTGAATAAGCACCTACTAAAAGCGCCTCAACACCTACTTTATTTGCTAATACATCTTGGCTCAAAGCACCTGCAGCAGGTACCTCTAAGTAAGATTTATCGCAAGCATATAAAACTACCAGTAACGAAAGTACGGCTGGCATTATATGTTTTAAATTATATTTTTTCATATTGTAATTAATTTTCTTATTTATTTAATTAAAAAGTAAGGCTAACTCCTATGTTGAAAGTCTTAGAAGGAGGATAGTTACCATAATCAACTCCGAAAGATACAGAGCTACCAGCTACTTCTGGATCTAACCCAGAGTATTTAGTAAATGTAAACAAGTTAGCACCTTGTAAATAAACACGTGCTTTCTCGATACCATATCTTTTTAAAGCTGCAGGGCTAATTGTATAACCTACACTTAATTGTTTAACTCTCACATAAGAACCATCCTCATTGTAAAAGTCATTAATTACGCCATTTGTACTGAAGTATGAACCATTCTCAACAATTGGATACTTTGTATTTGTTCTTGTAGGTAACCAAGATTGAGTTAACAATGGAATACTTTTTGCATTTTGGAACTGAGGATAGAAGTCTTGGAAATAACGAGTATAGTTCAAGACATTGTTTCCGAAAGAACCATAAATTACAGTAGAGATATCAAATTGCTTGTAAGTAACACCTAAGTTGATACCAGCAGTAAATGCAGGGTTTGGATCACCGAAGAAAGTTCTATCCGCATCATCGATTTTTCCATCATGATTTACGTCAACATATTTGAAACGACCTGGAGCAGCATCAGTTTCTTTTGGAGAGCTAGCTACATCAGCAGCTGATTGGTAGATTCCCGCAATTTTGTAACCAAAGAAAGCACCCACTGGATGACCAACGGCGTCTCTTACTTGATTACCTGTATTGTGCGTACCTGCAGCTTCAAAGAAACCAGCAGCACCAGGAATGCTTACTACTAAACTTTTGTAAGTACCAATGTTAGCACCAACAGTATAGCTTAAATCATTGTTTACTTTACCACGGTAAGTGATACCTAAATCAATACCCGTGTTTTGTAAGTCACCAATGTTAACCTGAGGTAATTGAGAACCTACACCCACAACAGCAGGCGCTTGGTCTTGGAACAATAAACCTTGGATACTTTTCTTATACCAGTCGATAGTAACATCTAATTTGTTGTTTAACAAAGTCATGTCAGCACCAATGTCTAGGATTTTATCTTTTTCCCAACTTGTAGCAGTGTTGCCTAAGTTAGTTGCATAAAAGCCCATAACAGTAGAGCTACTTGTACCATTTAAGTCATAGTAAGAAGATCCACCACCACCACCGTATAAAGTGTATTGGTTTAATGCACTTACGTTAGAGATAGAACCTAAGATACCATAGCTACCACGTAATTTTAAAGAATTGATTGCTTTGATATTCTTAAAGAATTCTTCTTGAGAAATTACCCAACCAGCAGAAGCTGACCAGAAATTTCCATAACGATTGTCAGGTCCGAATACAGAAGATCCATCACGACGACCATTTAAACCAACTAAATATTTGTCTTTGTAAGCGTAATCAACTTTTGTTAAAATTGAATTACCTGTTTGTAAATAATAGTTAGAATAGTTGTTTTGTCCAATTGGATTACCTGTATTTAAACTTAAGTAGTTAGGATTGTCAGAGAAATAGTTAACTCTTGAACCACCTACTTGACGACCATTTACTTTTAATACTTCATAACCAGCCATTAATTTTAATGAATGATCTTGCTTGAATACATTAGCGTAACTTAAAGTATTTGTGAAGTTATAGTTTTGGTTGTAACCGCTATATTCACCATATCCGTTAGATGCACCATTTTCTGCATTCTCATAAGAACGATAGTTATGGTAGAAACCATAATAGTTATCTATACGACCACCAAAAGTAGATTTAGCAGTAAAATGTTTTGCAAAATCAACTTCTGCGAAAACATTACCTTGAATTTGCCAGTCATTATTTTTGTTGTCTTTAGCACGCATTTGGTTTGCATAAGGGTTAGATGAGTTACCTAACTCAGATCCTGAAGTACCACCAAATCCACCACCTGCATCATGTACAGGGATAATTGGTTGCTCCCAAGCTGTGTTGTTCACTGCATTACCTTCTTGGTTGTTACCAATCTTAGGATTGTCTTTGAAGAAGAATGATAAGTTTTCACCCAAGCGGATATTATTTTTAACATTAAATGTAGTATTAACACGTGCTGTGTAACGCTTCAAATAAGTGTTTAATAAAGTACCTTCTTGATCGAAATAGTTTAAAGAGAACAAGTAAGATGATTTATCAGAACCACCAGTTGCAGTCACTGTATGACTTGTAATTGGAGCTGGTTTGAATAATTCATGGAACCAGTCAGTACCTTGTTTGTTCGCAGGAACAATCAAGAAAATGTTTCCTTTAGAATAATCGTTGTTATACTTAGTTAAATCTACAGTACCGTTGTAACCTGAGTTAGAACCATACTTAATGTAGTTAGGTAATACTGGAGATTGACCAGTACCATATTGACCAGATACAACGTTTCCGTTTGCATCTACTTGACCTGAGTTTTTAGCAGCTAAGAAATACAAATCAGCCATACCTTGAGGGTCTAACTTATTCCATACGTTACCTTGCTTAACAGTTTGGATACCGTAGAATGATTCGTAAGTGATGCTTGCTTTACCTCTACCTTTTTTAGTAGTAACAATGATAACACCTGCAGATCCACGAGCACCATAGATAGCCGCTTGACCATCTTTTAATACTTGTACTGATTCAATATCTGAGGCAGATAAATCATGTAACATACCTAAATCACCAGGAGCAGATTGAACTCCATCGATGATTACTAATGGAGTAGAGTTACCAAATGAAGTAATACCACGTACAAATACGTTACTTGCTTCACCTGGGCTACCTGATCCAATGATAGATACACCAGATGCTTGACCTTGCAACATTTGCTCAGCTGTTCCTGTAGGTATTGACTTCATGTCTTTTACATTCACTACAGAAACCGCACCAGTGATTTCTTTTTTCTTTTGAGCTGTGTAACCAGTTACAACAATCTCATTCAATTGAGAAGACTCTTCATTTAGAGCAATTCTAATTGTGTTTTGTGATGCTGGAACTGAAACAGATTTTGTTGAGTAACCAACAGAGCTAACTGATAAAGTTACTGCTCCAGAAGCATTTACAGCAAATGATCCGTCTTCGCTAGAGATGCCAGCGACTTTGGAACCATTAACTGTGATAGTAGCACCAGCAACGACTTTACCGTCGGTAGCTGAAACTACTTGTCCTTTGATGGTTCTTGATTGCGCGTTCGCAACAAGACCCAATAACAACAAAGGAACCGTAATTAAACGTAGGAATTTTCGCATAGTGTTCGGGTTTGATTTTAAAATATTAATACAATCGTATATCAATTATATAACAGTTTCTTAACATTCGCAAACGTTTTCGAAACTTTTTTTAATTTTTTTTAATTAATGTGTATTATTTACACATACAGGCAGAAGTTATTGTGTAAATTATACACATATATAAAGCCTATTTTGTTCATAATCTGTAGTTTATTTCAGAAATATGTCTATCTTTTTACAAAGGGAGATAAAAGAAATGAAAATTAAAATTCAAGACTTTGAAATAGTAACATTGGGCGATCATGCTATTGTGTTTTCATTGGCAGCAAAAATGGATACAAAAATTGTACAAAAAATTACTGCATTATCCGCTTTTGTAAAATCAAAAAACATACATGGAATTTTAGACGTCATTCCCTCCTACCATACATTAACAATAATCTATAGTATTACTAAATTTTTACACAAAAACAAAAGTGTAATTGAACAAGTAGTTGAATTTAGCAATACTATATTAAATGATTTTAATAATGAATCAACCAATATTAAAACAACTCAAAATACAATTATAAAAGTGCCTGTTTGTTACGATCCAATTTTCGGAATTGATCTTGAAAATTTAAGTAATGCAAAAAATATTTCAGCGCAAGAAATAGTATCAATACATAGCGCAATTATTTATGAAGTCTATAGCATTGGTTTTTTGCCTGGCTTTACCTATATGGGCATAGTAGATGAAAAAATACAAACCCCTAGACACGATAAGCCAAGAATGAATGTTATAGCCGGAAGTGTTGGTATTGCTGGATTACAAACGGGTATTTATCCTTGCAATAGTCCGGGTGGTTGGCAAATTATTGGAAGAACTCCTTGGAACATATTTAATAAATCGGAAAATATTTTAGCAAAATTTAAAGTAGGAGACTTGGTTCAATTCTACGCTATTGATAAAATTGAATTTGATAAAATGAATGAACATAATTTATAAACATGTCTATCAAAATAATTAAAAAAGGTTTATCAGATTCTATACAAGATAATGGAAGGTATGGGTATCAGCATGTTGGTATTCAACCTGCTGGATATATGGATTTTATTTCCGCATGGTTAGCAAATAAAATTTTAGGGAATGATTTAAATAACCCTGTCTTTGAATTACATTTTCCAACAAGTGAATTTTTATTTAAAAGTGATTATACCATCTGTATTACCGGTGCCAATTTTGTTCCTGTGATAAATGAAAAAAGTGTTGAATTATTTAAACCAATTCAAGTAAATAAAAACGATATGCTTACCATGTTGCAACCCATTGAAGGAAGAACCTGTTATGTTGCAATAAAAGGTGAATTGAAAGACTATTCATGGCTTGAGAGTGATAGCTTCTCCAAGCAAATCATATTAAAAGACCAGGAATTCATTTTTTCAGAAAATGACAATACCCAATCCTACGTATCCAATATCAATAAGATACTCATTGAAGATGTGCAAAAATTAGTTTTTGATCATAATAGCCCCATTCGTATAATCCCCGGACCAGTTTGGCCTCAGCTAACCAATTCCTCATTAACTGGGTTATTAAAAAATACTTTCACCATTACTTCACAAGCCAACAGAATGGGCTTTAATTTAATGGGTACTAAATTAAACTTAACTATTGAAAATAACTTTCTCTCAAGTGCAGTCACAAGGGGTACATTACAGTTATTGCCCAATGGAGATATTATTGTTTTGATGGCCGATCATCAAACCATTGGCGGATACGCCAACATAGGTCAAATTATTTTGGTAGATTTACCAAGGTTTGCGCAATTCAAAAATGGTCAATCCTTTCACTTTGAGCTGACAGATTTAGAAAATGCAAACCAATTATATCGAAACATTTATGAAAAGTTTCAGCATTGATATTAATTGTGACATGGGCGAAGGCGTTGGTAATGAAGCCAACATCATGCCTTTTATAAGTAGTGCTAATATTTCCTGTGGCTTTCATGCTGGGGGACCTGATGCGATTAAAAGAACAATTGAAATTGCTCAAAAATACAATGTTGCCATTGGAGCACATCCTGGTTATGATGACCGAGAAAACTTTGGAAGACTGTCTCAATATTTAACTGTATTAGAATTCGCTGAATTAATTGCTGAACAATATTATGCTTTTGAAAAAATTGCCCTGCCAATGGGTGCAAAAATTCATCATGTTAAATTACATGGTGCTTTATATAATGATTGTGCAAAGGATATTAACTTGAGTAAAATATTTATACAAACTATTCAAGCAATTGATCCACTTCTTTCTATTTATGGGCTAAGTGGAAGTTATACAATTCAACAAGCTATTTTATTAGGTCAGCCATTTTACAGAGAAGCATTTGCTGATAGAACCTACCAAAACAATGGTCAACTTACTCCTAGATATCTTGATAATGCAATGATTGAAAATGCAAATGACGCTAGTGCGCAAGTGCTCAGACTCATTAAAGAAAATAAAGTTTCAACCATACAGGGAGAAGATATTGACTTATTGGTTGATACCATTTGTATTCACGGAGACGGGGAACATGCTATTGAATATGCAGTAAGATTTTATAACGATTTAAAAGAGAATAATATTGAAATTAAATACTAAAGCCACCAGTAATACTAATGGAAAAGGGTCGATGACTGGATTAAGTTTAGGTGCTGCTTTTTTAATGGCGAATTCATCAATAGGACCTGGTTTTTTAACACAAACTTCTTTTTATACTGAACAACTCCTAACCAGTTTTGGATTTGTTATTTTGCTTTCTATATTATTAGATTTTGGCGCACAAGTAAATATTTGGAGGTGCATTACATTAAGTGGTATGCGTGCTCAAGAAATTGCAAATGCATTAATACCAGGACTAGGTCACCTATTGTCTTTATTAGTGATACTTGGTGGATTTGCTTTTAATATTGGCAATATTGCAGGTTGTGGATTAGCATTAAATATATTAACCGGTATTTCATTTATACAAGGAGCCATTATAAGTGGGTTAATTGCTATACTTATATTTTGGATACAGGAAATTGGGAAAATGTTAGATATTGTAACCAAGTATTTAGGAATAATAAAAATTAGTTTAACACTTATCATCGTATATGCAGCGCACCCTCCTATTTTACAAGCTGTGCACCACACATTTGTACCCGAAAAAATATCCCTATTAGCTATTGTAACCATTGTGGGTGGAACAGTAGGTGGTTATATTAGTTTTTCAGGAGCTCATAGATTAATTGACGCAGGGATTACTGGACCCAATCAAATAAAATTCGTTACAAAAAGCGCAGGTACAGGAATAATAATTTCTTCATTCATGCGCTTTATATTATTCTTAGCTGCTGTAGGAATTGTTAGCCAAGGAATTCACTTAGACACTAATAATCCTGCCGCCACCGTATTTGAAACAGCTGGAGGAAGATGGGGGTTATTCATTTTTGGAATTGTATTATGGAGTGCGGCTATTTCATCTGTGATAGGCGCATCCTATACCTCCTTCAGTTTTATAAAACATGTAAAGTCAAACATTATAAATAAAGAAAAAACGATAATTACTTTGTTTATTTTAATATCTACTTTACTATTTGCACTTGTTGGTAAACCAAAGGAGTTGTTGCTAATGGCAGGATTATTAAACGGTTTTATCCTCCCATTTGCACTGGCAATTATGCTTATAGCGAGTCGTAAAATTCCAGCACTAAAAAAATTTAAATACCCATTGTGGATTGAATTAAGTGGATGGGCAGTGGTGTTACTTATGGGTTCAATGAGTGTATTTGCTGTTATCGAAAAAGTAACTAGCAAGTAATTTTTTACTATTTATTCTCTCCTGCATCTAACATATCCATCTTATTTTCCTTTGGCTTAAAACCAAAATTATACCGTAAAGAAAGTCCCCACCTTCTTGTATCATTCTCCCGATATCCTATTGCATTTTGGGTGCCTTGATGTAAAGTGAAATGGTTATTGTTGGTAAATAAAATATCATTATAACTTGCAGTAACAATTAATTTCTTGTTTAAAAATTGACGGTTTATGGAAGTATTCAAAGCCCCAAAATCTGACAATTCATAAAATTGTTGTTGCCCATTTATTCTCCAAAAGCCATTTAAGGTAATGGTGGACAATCCATCCAATTTAAGGGATTGAAATGTAAAAATTGCCCAGGTACCTTTGTTAAAGACAATTGGCTTGCCTTCGTAAAATCCAGTATAATCGTTTTTATTAAACTGAGTACCTACAACAGCAAAATATTTTTTACCAGGAGGAATTACTCCAATAATTCTAAAATAGGTTTCTCTACTCTTTCCCAAGTTGTCATACGTTCTATAACTAACCTGCTTATTGGTTGGTGACTGATAAACTACATTGGTAAATATATCCTTTGTCTCATTTACTCCATAAGCAAATAAAGGCTTGTCGTCTACACTTATATTAGCCTCATAGTTGGTTGTGAATTGCGGTTTTAAATTTGGGTTACCCACTTCATATAAGAAAGGATCAATGTACTTTGCAAAAGGATTTAAATAATCATAAGAAGGCCTACTAATAGTTTTACGATACACTAAAAAACCGCGAAGCTCATATTGCATTATATTAATAATCTTTCTACTTAAATAAATATAAGGAAAAGCATCTGTACGATTTATAGAAAACGTGGTATCCTTTGGCAC
>CAIQQR010000018.1 GCA_903874055.1 uncultured Bacteroidota bacterium
GAATTTGCAAAAACAAGTGCAGTAACAGGAAGAGAGGAAGAAGCGAGGAATTTTATAAATAATTTATTTGTTAAAGGTATTTGCAAACAAGATAAGCTTGGAAATATAGTAATAACAATTGGTAGCGGCGCTCCTAAAAGATTATTTACTGCTCCATTAGATGAACCTGGATATGTGATTAGTCAAATCCAAGAAGATGGTTATTTAAGAATTACTCCAGTTGGTTTTGGACAACAAGGCACTATGTTTCATCAATTTTTGGAAGGGAACGTAATTAAAATAAATACTGAACATAATGTTCAATTAGGAGTATCCACTGTACCCTCCTCTCATTATGATGCGTTAAGAGCAATACCTGAAAAAAGTAAAAATGTTTTTCAATGGCAGGAAGCATTTGTAGATATTGGAGTTACAAATAGTAATCAAGTTGCAACAAAGGGAATTAAATTATTAGATCCTGTTACACTTAATAAAGTGCCCATGGTAGTAGCTGAGGAAAATATAGCTGCACCCGTTGTTGGTGCAAAAGCTGCTGTAATTTCATTGGCTACCGTTGCACAAACCTTATTGCATGAAAAATTTACCGGTACTGTTATTATAGCATTTACAAGTCTTGAATTAATAAATGGAAAGGGTTTAGAGGCTATAGTTAATAATTATGGACCTTTTGATGAAGTGATACGATTTAATAGATTTTTAAATGATACACCTACTAATGATGGAGGTATCCTTGTTGATAAGATGATTCCTAATGTAGATATTGTTCAGAAAGTTGTTAAACCAAGTATTGCATTTAGACATCCATCAACAAATGGTCCATCATGGAATGGTGCAAAATTATATGAAATAGGCATCCCCAATAAATATAACGCAACGCCAGTTGAAACTATTTCATTAAATAGCGCCATTCAATTATCAAATACTTGGTTGCAAAAGATTGAAAATAAAAATTGGAACTTACAGCAGTTAAAATTGCCAACCGTTGTTTCAAATAACCAAGCATTTAAATCATTTAATAAGGAGTCGGATTTATTATCAAGTCTTGTTAGTAAATATGGTGTGAATCCAGATGAAAAACCTGTTCGTGATTTAATTCTTTCCCAATTACCTAAATGGGCAAAGCCAACGGTAGATGATAAAGGAAATATTGTTTTAACATTTGGAAAAGGTAAGGAGCATATTGCTTTTGTGGCACATATGGATGAAGTTGGTTTTCAGGTAGATTCCATCTTAAGTGATGGAAGACTTGCATTGAAAGATGTGGGTGGATTTTTTAATTGGGTTTGGGAAGGACATAGTGCATTGGTACATTTTAATAATAGAGATTTAAATGCAGTGTTTGAACCAAGAAAAAATTATTTGCAAGAAACTAAACGACCTATAATAGGTAGTTCATTGTTAGTGAATGCAGGATTTCATTCTAAAGAAGAGGCCATTGCTGCTGGAGTACAACCCTTACTCACTACCGTAACGATGCCTAAAAAATTAACTAGATTGAGCGAATCAAAAGCCACTGCGCGAGGCTTTGATGACAGGGTGGGCTGTGCCGCTTTATTATTGGCATTAGATAATATAAATCCCGATGCGCTACCTTATAAAGTAACTTTTGTTTGGTCAACCGGGGAGGAAACAGGTTTAGTGGGTTCTACTTACGCTGAAAAATATTTACAAGATGTAAGTATTGGTTATCCTATTGATACTTATGTTTCATCTGATGCCCCTATGGAATCTAAAATTTTTGGAAATTGTCCTTTGGGTAATGGTGCAATTATTCGCGTACTTGAAAGTATCAATTTTGTAAATAGAGATATCTTAAAAAACCTGCAATCCCTTGCTACCAAAAATGGAGTAAAAGTACAATATGGAATGACGGCTGGAGGAACTGACGGACAAGGATTTTTAAGCTATGGAATTCCTTCGGTTCCCATATCTTGGCC
>CAIQQR010000019.1 GCA_903874055.1 uncultured Bacteroidota bacterium
CATCAAATTTATTTATATGGAATGAATATTGATTGGCAAGGGGGGTTAAATAGCCGTGGTTTCACATTTAACAATCCAAATGCATCTAGTACCTGTGGTTGTGGGACTAGCTTTGCTGTTTAGCGATTTACAATTACATTTATGATTTTGGCCTCGGAAAACACCGGGGCCTTTTTATTGGATTTTACTTTTTTACTTTTTTAATTTATTATGTATTGTATCAATATTTATTTACTCACTCTCAGCTTCGAATGACGCTAAAAACTCATAAATGCATCTAAAATTGTGAACTCGCTTCGCTCAGACATGCACAATTTTTTAACGATGCATTTACTCATTTTTTTTACGCTATTCTCAAATGTTCGTGATTACACAAATATTGATTCATTCTTGCAAATATTCTGATATGGTGTATAATGTTATTCCAATCCTGAACTTCGAGCCATAGCGTTAAGAAAAGCAATTTTGAACCGTATAAAAACTCAGCATGTTTGAGCACAAAGTGCGAGTTCTGAGTTTTAGGTGAAAAAATTGTTTTTTAGCGTAAATGGCGAGCAGAGAAGGTTGGAATAGCTATTTCAGGACGGGACATTAGCACAAAACAAAAAGGCCCCACTTTAAGTGAGGCCTTTTGTATAATTAAACGAGGATCGTTTATTTCTTTTTGCTTTCAGCGCGTCCTAATGGTTTGTTTTTTGCAAAGTCAACCAATACTGGAGCAGCTACAAAGATAGAAGAGTAAGTACCAGTGATGATACCAATTAACATTGCAAATGCAAATCCTCTTGTTACTTCACCACCAAAGATGAATAAGATTAAGATTACTAAGAATACAGTTAATGAAGTCATCACTGTACGACTTAATGTTTCGTTAATTGCTCGGTTAATGATGCTAGCGTTATCTGAACCTTTCATTAATTTAGAATCTTCACGAATACGGTCATATACAATCACCGTGTCATTCATTGAGAATCCAATTACAGTTAATACCGCAGCAATGAAATGTTGGTCAATTTCTAAAGGGAAAGGAACAACTTTTCTTAAGAAACTAAATACAATCAATGTCACCAATACGTCGTGTAACAATGAGAAGATAGTACCTAAAGAATATCTCCAATCACGGAATCGGATAAAGATGTATAAACAAATAGCAATTAAAGCAAAAATGGTTGCTTTTGTTGCACCTGCTTTTAAGTCATCAGAAATAGTTGGCAATACTGTTTGAGAACTTTGCTTATACTGAGTATCAAACTCTTTATAAGTAATACCTGCTGGTAATTGTTTTGCTAAGCCTTTAAATAATAAGCTTTCTACTTCCTGATCAATATTATTTCCTTGCTCCTTAATTTTGTAAGAAGTAGTGATATTAATTTGATTTTTAGTATCAACTGTTTTGATAATTGGTGCTTCACCAAATACTTTCTTTAAATCTTCACGAACTGATTCAATATTTACTGCGCTATTAAATTTAACAGTGTAGCTTCTACCACCTGCAAATTCAACACCTTGATCAAATCCGTTAAAGAAGGAACCAATACCCATTACCAATACGATTGCAGATAATACATAAGCATACTTTCTAAATTCAATGAATTTAAAGGTTGCATGCTTGAAGATAGTTTTTGAAACTTTTGTAAAGTATTCAAAGTGTCTATTCTTACTTGTATAGATATCAGTGATTAAACGAGAAACTAATATTCCACAGAATAATGATAATAAAATACCAATGATTTGTGTAGTGGCGAATCCAAGTACTGGACCTAATCCAAAGTAAGCTAAGATACATGCAGTTAAAAGGGTAGTAACGTGTGCATCCAATACAGGAGACATGGAACGCTTATAACCGTCAGTCACCGCCATTTGATAGCTCTTGCCTTTAGTTAATTCCTCTTTAATTCTTTCGAATATAATTACGTTCGTATCCACGGCCATACCAATGGTTAATACTAAACCAGCGATACCAGGTGCAGTTAAAGTAAATCCTAATGAACTTAAGATACCGATAGTGAACAATAAGTTTAAGATTAAAGCAATGTTTGCAACCCATCCACCTGTATTAAAGTAGATTAACATTAAAGCAAAAATCACAATGAATGCAATGCCAAATGACATTAAACCACCTTGAATAGAGGCTTTACCTAATGTTGGTCCAACTTGTTGCTCTTGTACAATTTTTGCAGGAGCTGGTAATTTACCACTCTCTAAAATTTCTGCTAAATCTTGAGCCGTTTTTAAAGTATAGTTTCCAGAGATCGAAGAATTACCTGTTGTAATTGCTTCATTTACATTTGGAGCAGAGTAAACGATATTGTCTAATACTATCGCTAAAGGCTTGCCTACATTTTTTGATGTCATTTTTGCCCAAAGTGAAGTACCAACTTTATCCATATTCATTTTGATCGCAACTTTTCCATTTTGATCAAAATCTTGTGCTGCATTCGCAACATGGTCACCTTCTAATTCAGCTTGACCGTTGTCTAAAGTTTTGATTGCATAAATAGGAATAACTTCTTTTGCTTTTGCATCTTCAGTTTCCACTTTACCGTACATAAATACTAAGTTCGAAGGGAATTTAGATTTTACTTCCGGTAACGCTAACCATGCATTTAATTTAGCAGTATCCTTTTTTAAAGTATATCCAATTTCACCAGGAAAAACGGCAGTGCCATTTTTGCCTTGATATGGTTGCGTGAATTGAACCAATCTTAATAAAGGATTCTTATTAGGATTTAATTTAGAAGTATCCAATTTTGCATTTCCAGTGCTGTCTTTAATGCCAGCTAAATTTGCTTCAATTGCTTTATCAGCAGCTGTAATTCCACTTTGTACATCTTTGTTTTCTAAAGTATATACTTCGAAGAATTGCAAGTTGGCAGTGGATTGTAAAAATGAACGTACTCTTTCTTTATCTGTAATACCAGCTAATTCAATATTAATAATTCCTTTAGCAGCATCAGGGTTGATATTAGGAGAAGCCAATCCAAATTTATCAATACGTGTTCTTAATATTTTGTAAGTATTGTTAAATGCAATTGTGGATTGATCTTTTAAATAGTTTGCAACTACATCATCAGAGGCATCAAACTTTAATTTGCCATTACTTCTTGTTGCAAATAATGGAGCTAATTTACCAGTTGGGTTTACACGTGCATATTCTTCTCTAAATAAAGAAATTAAATCTGCACGACTGTTTGCCTTTTTTGCAACCGCATTATTTAAAGCAGTATTGAACGCTGGATCTTTACTGTAGTTTGCTAATGATTTAATTAAGCCGTCTAAGCCCACTTCCATGGTTACACTCATACCGCCTTGTAAATCAAGACCTAGCATTAATTCTTTTTCTTTTGCAGCACCGTAAGTAGTAAAACCAAATGCTAATTTGGTATCTTTTGTGCTGTCTAATAAATGTTTGTAATACGCTTTTTGTAAGTCACTTACACTGTCATTATACAATAATTGCTCTTCTTTGTTAGAAGGGTATACTTGATCCCCTTTAGGGAATTTTTTTACCCAAGCTGCAGCCTTAGCGTCCATCGCTTTTTCGTGATTTCTAACGAATAAAGTAAAAGACAATTGGTAAAGACAAATTGTAACAAGCAAAAACGCGAAAACGAACACTAATCCTTTAAGTTTCATAAAAGTTTGGTTAACTGATTTTTAGTCGGCAAATATAATAGAAAACAAGGGAAAAATAGGCCTAAAAAGGCATTATTTTACCCCTGACAATTTGATGTCAAAATACAATGGAGCATTGCCTGGAATAGAGCCTGCGCCAGATGATCCATATCCTAATGAAGACGGGATTAACACTTTTATTTCGCCACCAACGCCAATTTTAGGAACTGCAATACCCCAACCAGCAATCAATTGGTTCAATGGATAGGATATCGTTCCAGCGTCAAATTGACTGCCATTCATTAATAATCCGGTATAAGTTACTGTAACTGTGTTGGTTATAGTTGGATGCGTTGAGTTGCCTGGAGTTATAATTTCGTACAATACACCACTTGCATCCGTCGTATAATTGATATTATGGGACTTCGCAAATGATACCATTTGCTCCTGCTCACTTGCGCCAGATTTACTACATGCTGATATAGTGAAAATTGAGAAAAATAGGGTAAAAATGGCTAAAATTGAAGTAAAATTGGCCTTTTTAAGCGTTTTTTGAGTAAAAGTCATCATTTTTTGTTTTTTATATGTTTTAATTCCTGAAATCTTTGTTCATTCATTTCAGCTGTAAATTGTTGGTAGATCCAAGCAAATCCAACGGAAATTACAATAATGGCAATAAGGATCCATATTTCATTTCCCCAGCTATTGGCTTGCATATTTGCGCGCTCGTACCAATTTACTTCAGAAAAGAGCATGACCAATACCCCCAAACTAAGTCCGGCGCTTAGGCCTCGTAAAAAGGTTCTTCTTTTATATTGTGGTTGAAGTCGTTCTTTTTCCCATTGGATAAAAAACTTTTCTTCTTCAGGGGTAATCATTAGGCAAATTTATGGAAAGCAGCACATAATATAGCTTCGTTAATGTACTTTTAATAACAATTTATACTAAATCTTATGAGATCAATTATTCAAAAGTGGGGAGTAACTATTTATGTATTACTGTTATCAATACATTTATATGCTCAGATTTTAGGCGACAGTTTTAGTACGCTTCAATTGGTAACAAAAATTTTATTGTTACCATTATTGATTTGTTTTTTAATGGCGCAAGAAAGTTTTGGCAAACTATCAAATTCAAAATGGTTAATAATCATTGCTTTGTTTGGTTCTTTTTTAGGAGACATATTATTGTCTAATCAAGCAAGTCAATTTATTAAAGGTGTTGATAGTTTTATACTTGGTATGGTTGCTTTTATGACCACACACATTTTTAATATTATGTATTTTAATAAGCAGCATGCAATAGGGCAAGCTAAGTCCAATAAGTTTAAAGGCTTTACCATTTTTTTATTATCATTTTGTGTTTTAATTTTCTTTCAATTAAAAACGGCAATGGGTGGACTCATTTACCCAATACTTGTTTATATGGCTTTAATTTGTAGTGCTGCATTAATGGCCATTCATGCTGGAGGGAATATGAAAGCAAGTTTAATTTCAAAATTATTTTGGTTGCCTGGGATGCTATTTTTTATTAGCTCTGATACAGTATTGGCTTTTAATAAATTTAGTTGGGAAAAGTCAGGAATACATATTCAAAATATTGGCTTAGTTACGATGCTTACTTATGGTATTGCGCAGCTTTTATTAGTGAAAGGATTTCAATTATATTTTAAACAACAAGCTGCAACACAAGTATAGCATTTCAAAATTTGGAATCTAAAATATTGAAACATTAAAAAGGCCCCTCAATGAGGAGCCTTTTTTTATTTGTATGCGTTTGAATCGCAATTGAATCTTAGTAACCCATGCCACCCATATCAGGAGCGCCACCACCTTGTGGAGCAGCCGCTGGAGCTGGTTTATCAGCAATTACACATTCTGTAGTTAACAACATAGATGCAATGGATGCAGCATTTTCTAATGCAACTCTTGATACTTTAGTTGGGTCGATAACACCTGCTTTGAATAAGTTTTCGAAAACTTCAGTTCTTGCATTAAAACCATAGTCGTCTTTACCTTCTTTGATTTTTTGTACAACAATAGAACCTTCGATACCACTATTCTTAACAATTTGACGAAGTGGTTCTTCAATTGCACGACGTACAATTTGAATACCAGTATTTTCATCATCGTTAGCACCTTTTAATTTATCTAAGCTTGCAACAGCACGGATGTAAGCAACACCACCACCTGGTACAATACCTTCTTCAACTGCTGCACGAGTAGCGTGTAAAGCATCGTCTACACGATCTTTCTTTTCTTTCATTTCAGTTTCAGTTGCAGCACCTACATAAAGGACAGCTACACCACCACTTAATTTAGCTAAACGCTCTTGTAATTTTTCTTTATCGTATTCTGAAGTGGTGTTTTCAATTTGAGCCTTGATTTGATTTACACGACTTGTGATATCTGCTTTTTTACCTTTGCCACCAACAATTACTGTATTGTCTTTGTCGATAGTGATTGAAGAAGCTTGACCTAAGTAAGATAAATCAGCATTTTCTAATTTAAATCCTTGCTCTTCGCTAATTACAGTACCAGCAGTTAAGATAGCAATGTCAGTTAACATTTCTTTTCTTCTATCGCCAAAACCTGGAGCTTTTACAGCTGCTACTTTAATAGTACCACGTAATTTGTTTACGACTAATGTTGCCATTGCTTCGCCTTCTAAATCCTCAGCAATAATTACCAATGGACGGCTAGTTTGAGCAACTTTCTCTAAAATATGTAAGATGTCTTTCATTGCAGAAATCTTCTTATCATATATTAAAATGTAAGGGTTTTGCATTTCAGCTTCCATTTTTTCGCTGTTGGTAACGAAGTATGGAGAAACATATCCACGATCAAACTGCATACCTTCAACAACATCAACTGTTGTATCCGTTCCTTTTGCTTCTTCAACAGTGATTACACCTTCTTTACCCACTTTAGACATTGCCATTGCAATTAACTTACCAATTTCATTGTCGTTGTTAGCAGAGATAGAGGCAACTTGCTCAATTTTTTTAGTATCATTACCTACAGTTTGAGATTGTGCTTTTAAGCTAGCAACCACTTTTTCAACTGCTTTGTCAATACCACGTTTTAAATCCATTGGATTTGCACCAGCAGTAACATTTCTTAAACCTTCACTAATAATTGCTTGCGCTAATACAGTTGCAGTAGTTGTACCATCACCAGCTTGATCCGCAGTTTTAGATGCAACTTCTTTTACCATTTGAGCACCAATGTTCTCAATAGCATCTTCTAAATCAATTTCTTTTGCTACAGATACACCATCCTTTGTTACAGATGGAGATCCAAATTTTTTCTCAATTACTACGTTACGACCTTTTGGTCCTAAGGTAACTTTTACAGCGTTGGCTAAAGTGTCAACACCTTTTTTCATTTTATTTCTCGCTTCTAAGTCGAAAAAAATCATTTTTGACATATAAACTTATTTTTATTCGTTAATTAATTTTTTGTAGGATAGGTTGGTTGTAATTAAACAATTGCCAAAATATCACTTTCACGCATGATCAATAAATCTTGACCTTCAATTTGAATTTCTGTTCCAGCGTATTTACCATATAAAACGGTATCACCCACTTTAACAGTTACAGGTTCGTCTTTTTTACCAGGACCAGCAGCTACAATCACACCTCGTTGTGGTTTTTCTTTTGCTGTGTCTGGGATAATGATTCCACCAGCTGTTTTTTCTTCAGCAGCAGCAGGCATTACAATTACTCTGTCGTGTAAAGGCGTAATGTTTAGTTTTTTAGCAGTACTCTTAGCCATACTTATCGTTTTTGGTTTTAAATTAAATTGATTTATTCTTATATCTTCAAGAACCTTGCCAATGACTTATTTGCTTGTTAAATAAGTCAAAATTGCAGTGGCAAGAACTAAAAGGGGACAAGGGAGGCAAATCTATGCTTAAATTTGAATGATTTGAGCTTAATTATGTAAAAAATGTCAGTTTTTTTGGAATAATTTAGATAGCTTTGCACCCCTTATAGCTCTTATTATTATGATGAACCGACGCAACATCCGAATTAAAGTAATGCAAGTATTATACATGCTTGAATCCAATATTCAAGGCACTTCTAACTCATTACTCAACAAAGAATTTGATAAAACACGAAATTTATTCGTTTTCTTGGTTCATTTAATCCACCAGGTAGCCTTATTTGCCGAGGTAGAGTCACAACAAAGAGCCTCTAAAAACCTTCCAGATCAATCCGATTTAACTGTAAACATTAAAATTGCAGGCAATACTATTGTTTGGCAAACGATTGAATCAGAAGCTTTCAAAAAAGCGATTGAAATTGTTAAACCTCACCAGTGGTTAGAAGGAGATTTGGTTAAAAATTTATTTAGACAATTGTCTGAGTCTAATGAATATAAAGCATATATAGCTGAGGATAGCAGAGATAAAGCAAAGGAAAAAGAAATTTTAAAATATATATTTGGCACCATCATACTTGGTTCCGAAAATGCATTGGATTACATTGATGAACATTTTACCAATTGGGAGGATGAAGGGGATCTGATGATTGGATTTGTACTTAATTATATTCAAAAACCAGGTTCAGTAAATTTCCTTGATTTAGTAGGAGAGGAGAAGATGAAATTTGCCAATGATTTATTGCAAACTGCTATTGATAAAAAAACAATTGCAGAAGATATCATTAAACCAAAATTAAAGAATTGGGATCCTGAGCGTATTGCAGTAATTGATATGATATTGTTAAGATTAGGCGTTTGTGAATTGGTTTATTTTGATACAATTCCTACAAAAGTGACCATTAATGAATATATCGATTTAGCCAAAGAGTATAGTACCGAACAAAGTGGTCATTTTGTGAATGGTATTTTAGATAGCATCCATAAAGAATTAGTGGGTAATGGCAAGATTCAAAAGGTGAGCCATAAGGGGAAATAGAATCTTTGCCTTATATTTGTATGCATCAATTAGAGCATCATCTTATTAAATATTAAAACAAGGAAAAAATGTTAGCTATTTTATTACAAACACAACCAGGTAATGGCGGAAATCTTAATTTAATCATGTTAGCAGGTATCATCGTGGTATTCTGGTTTTTCATGATTCGTCCACAAGCTAAAAAAGCAAAAGAGCAAAAGAAGTTTATTGACGGTATGCAAAAAGGAGATAAAGTAGTTACTATTGCGGGTATTCATGGTACCATTTCTAAAGTAAATGAAGACAACACCGTTCAATTAGAAGTGAGTCCAGGTACTTATTTGAAAATTGAAAGATCTTCAATTAGTTTAGAGTGGTCTCAGGCAATTAACAAGTAGTCCTCAACTTCTGAATATATTATCCGAAACTGAATTCCTTTATTGGAAATTAGTTTCGGATTTTTTGTTTCTATATTTCACTTAACTTTAATAGTGTCAAAACGTATTTAGATGTCAGTAATTATTGGCTTAACAGGGGGAATAGGATCAGGCAAATCAATAGTTGCTAAGGTATTTGAATGCCTAGGAATTCCTGTTTTTAATGCCGATGCAACAGCTAAAGATATTATGAATTCAAACCCCATAATTAAGTCTAAATTGATTGAGGCTTTTGGCAATGAAGTATATTCAAGTACTATAGATAAAAATGGTAATGTTGCTGAAACTTTAAATCGGTCCTATTTATCAAAAATCGTTTTTTCAGATACGCATCAATTAGAAATTTTAAATGCAATTGTTCATCCCATCACAATTCAAGCAGCTATTAATTGGGCTGCAGCGCAAACTGCACCTTATGTAATTAAAGAGGCTGCTTTGTTTTTTGAATCAGGTTCTTCAAAAGGAGTCTCAAAAATAATTGGGGTGTCTGCGCCTAAAGCATTACGCATTCATCGAGTAATGAAGCGAGACCATTGCACAAAAGAAGAAGTTGAAAAAAGAATGACGTATCAAATAGAGGAAACAATCAAAATGAAATTATGCGATTATGTGATTGTAAATAATGATCAACAATTAGTCATTCCTCAGGTGGTTACATTACACGAAAAGCTACTTGCTGAATTAAAATAATGCTACGCGTTTAAATAGTTGAATAAATGATCGCTTTGATAATTAAAGATTATTTATTTAGTAATCTTATAGCACCAACGTTTTAATCTTCCTTCAAAATCAAATGGGGTAGTGGCTTTAGTGATATCTTTAATTTGATCGCTATGAATGTTTTCAGTATCAATAATAAACTGAGTATAGTTGGTGCTGAAATACAATATGCCATTTGGTTTCATAGCGCGTAATACATCATTGATTAATTCTACATGATCTCTTTGAATATCCAAGATATCCTTCATTCTTTTACTATTGCTAAAAGTAGGAGGATCCATGACTACTAAATCAAAATGATTAGCTGGTAATGTTTTTAAATATTGTTTTACATCGGCATGTACAAATTGGTAATCAACAGGATTTTTCAATAAGTTAATTGAAAAATTATCTTCACTCCAAGCCAAATAGGTTTTTGATAAATCAACCGAAGTAACTGTTTTAGCGCCAGCTGCTGCGGCATAAACTGAAAAAGAACTTGTGTAACTAAATAAGTTTAAAAAGTTAGTATCCTTGGCTTCAGCTGCTACCATTTGTCGAGTAATTCGATGATCCAAAAACAATCCCGTGTCTAAATAGTCCGTTAGGTTTACTAGGAATTGATGACCATTTTCTTGCACCGTAATTATTTTAGATTCAGTGACTTCCTCTTTTTCATATTGACCTTCGCGATGAGACATTCTTTTGCGCAACTTCACAAACATATGATCCACAGGAATATTGGTCATGGAAGAAATGATTGCCTTAGTAGTTTCAAACCAAGCAGCATGTTCTTCTTCACTTAAAGCATGGCGACGATTGTATTCTGCTATATATATGTATTCTTCATAAAATTCAACACAAATTGGAAATTCAGGAAGGTCATGGTCATACAATCTCCAGCAAGTCAAGTTTAGGCGCTTAGCTTGTTTAATACGGTGCTTATAATTTTTAAGCAACCTATTTTCAAACATTTGAAATTTCTCTGACGTCACTAGTTTAATTTGGCTAATGCCTCCTTAATTCTTGCCCATGCTTTTTCAATATTAGGCATGCTGTTTGCAAATGAGAAACGTACACAATTTGGTTCACCAAATGCATCACCCATTACAGATGAAACGTGTGCTGTGTTTAACAAATACATACTAAAGTCAGCAGCGTTGGTAATTGTTTGAGTACCATCTGATTTGCCAAAATAGGAGCTTACATCTGGAAAAACATAAAACGCACCTTCTGGGGCATAACACTTAAATCCTGGCATTTCGCTCACTAATTTTAAAGTGGTTGTACGACGACGTGTAAATTCTTCAGTCATTTCTATAGAAGGTTTTAAATCACCCACTAATGCAGTAACTGCAGCTTTTTGAGTGATAGAACAAGTTCCTGAAGTAAATTGGCCTTGTAATTTTTCCATTGCTTTTGCAATTTCAACTGAAGAGGCAGTGTAACCTAATCTCCATCCTGTCATGGCGAAGCCTTTACTCAATCCATTAATCACCACAATTTGATCTTTGATTTCCTCAAATTGAGCAATGCTTTCATGCTTGCCTACAAAGTTGATGTATTCGTAAATCTCATCAGATAAGATGGTGATTTGAGGATATTTCTTAAATAAATCAGCGAATGCTTTTAATTCCTCTTTGCTATATACTGCGCCACTTGGATTACATGGACTAGAGAACATAAATACTTTAGTCTTAGGCGTAATTGCTGCTTCAATTTGAGCAGGCGTTACTTTAAAACTAGCTTCCGTGCTTGTTCTAATTTCAACCACTTTACCTCTTGCAATTTTAACCAATTCAGAATAAGTTACCCAGTATGGAGTAGGAATGATTACTTCATCACCATCGTCCACTAAAGCTAAAATTGCGTTTGCTAAACTTTGCTTTGCACCTGTTGAAGTAACAATTTGTTCTGGTTTATAATCCAAATTATTATCTCTTTTTAATTTAGCACATACAGCCTCTCTTAAATCTAAGAAACCTGCTACTGGTGTGTAATGTGACCAGTTATCATTGATCGCTTTTATGGCAGCATCCTTGATATGTTGAGGGGTATCAAAATCGGGTTCTCCTAAGCTCAAGTCAATTACATCAATTCCTTGTGCTCTTAATTCACGACCTAATTTAGCCATTTTCAAAGTTTCTGGCTCACTAAAACGATTTAATAAAGACGATAATATCATGGTATTTAATTTGTGATGCAAATTTCGCAATTTATTCGCAAACGCCTGTAAGTTTTAGGTTTTTTTTTC
>CAIQQR010000020.1 GCA_903874055.1 uncultured Bacteroidota bacterium
CAAATTGTTTTCCACTTGCACTAAATGGTTTTTCCGCATATCTTACTTTAATATTCTTATTTAAAATAGCTGCCAATACTTTAGCAGATGCAAATGAATTATACGGAATTAAATATCCATAAGTGGTTGTTGCAGCCTCTACTTTTTTCAAATCAAATCCTGGTGTAATTGATAATGCTTCCTTTGATGCATAGCCATGTACATTGTAAACATAAGGCAATGACCAAGCTGTAATATCATAGGTATTTGAATCATTCACTTGTGTAATTGGCTCTAATAAAACACGCGCCAACACACCATGCGCTTGTGCAGCACTCACCGCTAATGTGTATCCCTCATTTACAAAAGTCCCTTCTTTTTTAGCAGTATAATCGTATGCTTTAAAAGCTCCGTTAATGGTTCCAACTTGAATATTATTCTTTTTTAATAAATCGGCAAGTGCATTTAAAGCATTTGGATTTTTTGAAGTCATCACAAAAGTTTTGTATGAAGACGCAGTCCCAGCGCGGCTATTGTCGTAATACTTTTTAAATTCTTTTAATAAATTCTCTTTGTTTTGAGCACTGATTTCTACTGTTGATAATCCTGTAGTAAAATGATGTGTTGCTCTTGCAACCAAGGTTAATGTATCCTCGTCTTTATTTTGAACACCCAACCCTGCTTGAATTCCACCTTGCTCATAAGTCATCCCAATTGCACCATTGTACATTGGATAACTATCGCCGTAAGATGGATACAACATATCAAATCGCTCTTTTGTAAAAAACAACCAATTATTTTGATCAAAATATTTTGCATGGTTCTTTCCTAATTGAACTTGAAAATCTTTCTGCCAAGTAGTAATGGCATCATGAATAGGTTCAGATGTTGGTGTAAAGAAATAAGGTTGATTATATCCTTGCTCATGAAAATCAACATGTACTTGCGGATACCACTTTTGGTATAAAGCAACTCTTTGCTTACTCTCTACCTGCGTTTGCCAAGCCCAATCTCTATTTAAATCAAAGTTGTAGTGATTGCTACGACCAGCAGGCCATGGCTCCATATGCTCTCTTGCATAAGGATCGGCGTTATAATTAGTACCCACTGCATTATTGTACCAGTTTACATATCGGTCACGTCCATCAGGATTAATACATGGGTCAATCATCACGATGGTATTTTTTAACCACTCTTTAGTTTTTGCATTTGCAGGATCCACCAATGCAAATAAAGTTAACATGGCAGCCTCGGAAGAAGCTGGCTCATTACCATGCACATTATAACTTAACCAAACAATGGTAGGTTGATTTAAATCTGCAACCGAACCATCTACCAATCCATTATTGTGTTTTCTAATTTCCTCTAATCTTGAAATATTTTCAGGAAGCCCAATTGCTGCCACTAATAAATCACGTCCTTCATTGGTTTTACCATAAGGGATAATTTTAACCATATCCGATTTAGCTTGCGCCACGGTATTAAAGTAAGATACAATTTGGTGGTGTCTTGTAAAACGAGTACCCACTGTGTAGCCTAAATAGCTAGCTGGGCTGGGAACGGTTTGCGCGTTTACTACTAAAGACAACAACACAAATGCAATAAGTACATTCAACTGCTTCATGATACGATTATTCATATAGGATTTTTTTGAATAGGTAGGATTTAATTATGGGCTTAAAAATACGCATAAATAGCTTTAAATATGGGATTGCCGAGGATAGTTTTACACAAACGGACCCCCTATTTTGTTGAATACTAAATAATTAACTAATTTACTGTTTCAATTAAAAGCTATGAAGTTGAATACCCAATCATCTGCCCTTAAAATAAGTGTTTTGGCACTATCCTGTGTTGCTATAACCATGAACAGCAATGCCCAAACTTTTTTAAAAAAACATACCGAAATTAACCCTTACCAATATGTGGTAGTAAAGGAAAAAACCTTCGAACATGCGGCGGTTACTTCGGCACATCCTTTGGCGAGTATGGCGGGTGCGGCAATGATGAAAGACGGTGGTAATGCTTTTGATGCTGCTATTGCTACTCAATTTGCATTAGCCGTGGTATTTCCAGGTGCAGGAAATATTGGTGGTGGTGGATTCATGTTAGCGCGCAAGGCGAATGGTGAATTAATTGGCATTGATTATCGTGAAGCTGCTCCAGGCAAAGCAAGTAGAGATATGTATTTAGACGATAAAGGAAACCCTATTACAAAAAAATCATTGGATGGCGCGTCTGCTTCGGGCATTCCTGGCAGTGTAGCAGGAATGGTAAGCACACATGCTTATGCAAAACTTCCACTAGCTATTTTAATTGAGCCTGCAATTGAGTATGCCGAGTTTGGATATGTGATTACAGAAAAAGAAGC
>CAIQQR010000021.1 GCA_903874055.1 uncultured Bacteroidota bacterium
CGCAAAACTACGGAAACTAAATTCGTTTTCAAAGTTTCCATTGTTTTATTTTAATTATTTATGTTGAATGGCAAAAAAGGTGGAAATTTGACCCTTAAACTATTCAAAATGCCCAGTTTAGCGCAAAAAATTCGTCGAAAGCAATTTTTAGCAGCACTTGCTCAATTATTTTTTCAAGGTGTAATTGTACTTGCACCCATTGCGGTTACATTTTGGGTAATTATAAGTTTATTTAATTGGGTAGATAACTTTTTACCCAATCTATTAAATACCTTATTCCCAATAAAATTTGCTGCGGTAAATGGTCAAATTCCTAAAGTTACAGGTTTGGGATTTTTATTGGTCATCTCTTTGGTATTGTTTGTAGGATGGATTTCTTCTTTATATTTCATGGAAAGATTAGTTTCCATTTTTGATAAAATCTTAGAAAAAACACCAGGTGTAAAAATCATTTATTCCTCAGTAAAAGATTTCCTAGAAGCGTTCGCTGGCAATAAGAAAAAATTTGATAAGCCCGTTTTAGTTGCAATTGATAATGAGGATATTTGGAGAATTGGATTTATTACACAAGAGAACTGTGACCATCTCGGTTTAAAAGATCATGTTACCGTTTATGTACCTCATTCTTATGCAATTTCTGGTATCTCTTTTATAGTCCCATTGTCAAAAACAAAAAAATTACCTAAACACGTAAATGCTGCAGAGGCAATGAAATATGCAATATCAGGTGGAGTAACATCGGTTGAGGAAAGTGAAAAAGAAAATCAAGATTAATTTTAATTAAAATGCAACTACACAATTTTAATTCCGGTCCTGCCATTTTACCTAAAGAAGTTTTGGATCAAGCAGCAGCGGCGATACATAATTTTAATAACACAGGACTATCTATTTTAGAAATAGGACATCGTACTTCGCATTTTGTAGCAGTGGTTGAAGAGGCAAAGCAAATTGTAAAAAGATTTATGGATATTGGTGATGAATATGAAGTACTTTTTTTACAAGGTGGCGCCACTATGCAATTTATGCAAGTGCCCATGAATTTATTAGATGAAAATGGATTAGCTGCGATTTGTGATAATGGTGTTTGGGGAAATAAAGCAGTAAAAGAAGCAAAATTATTTGGGCCTGTTGAAGTCGTTTCTGATAGCTCGGATAAAAAGCATACTTATTTAAATAAGGAATTGGAATTACCACAAGGCACTACTTATTTGCATATTACTACCAATAATACAGTGGAGGGAACTCAATGGCATCAATACCCACAGGTGAATGTGCCTTTGATAGGTGATATGAGTTCCGATATATTTTGTCGCCCAACTGATTTTAAAAAGTTTGATTTAATCTATGCGGGAGCACAAAAAAATATGGGTGCTGCAGGGGTAACTATGGTGGTTATCAAAAAATCATTGTTAGGAAAAGTGAATAGAAAAATTCCAGCAATATTGGATTATCAAAAACATATCGAAGCGGGTTCATTATTAAATACACCCCCTGTATTTTCAATTTATGTAAGCTTACTTACTTTAAGATGGATCGAAAAAGAAGGTGGCTTGGTTGAAATGGAAAAACGCAATCAAGAAAAGGCAACATTATTATACAATACTATTGAAGCACATCCATTATTTAATTGTCCTATTGCCAAGGAAGATCGTAGTATTATGAATGCCGTTTTCTTTTTAAATGATGCATCAAAAGAAAACGAATTTTTAGATTTATGTAAAAAATCGGGTATGATTGGTGTAAAAGGATATCGCACAGTAGGAGGCATAAGAGTGAGTATGTACAATGCGATGCCATTATCAAGTGTGCAAGCATTTTGTGATTTGATGAATCATTTCTCCTAATTATTTTTATATAAACAGGTTCAACAAAAAATCTTTTTCTCAATAATAAGAACGATATTTGCGCCCATGGCAAAAATTAGACCCTTTGAAGCACTTCGACCTCAGCCGCAGTTGGCTAAGCAAGTTGCAAGTAAACCATACGACGTTTTAAATAGCGCTGAAGCAAAAACAGAAGCTGTTGGTAATGCCTATTCATTTTTACATATTACTAAAAGTGAAATTGATTTACCAGAATCTACAGACATTCATAGTCAACAAGTTTATGATATCGCATTAGAAAATTTAAATGCATTTGTACAAAGAGATGTGTTGTTTAAGGAATCAAAACCTTGTTATTATATTTATCAATTAATTATGGAGGGCAGAGCGCAAACTGGTTTGGTTTGTGTTAGTAGTATTGATGATTATAATAATGACATTATAAAAAAGCACGAGTTTACGCGTCCTGAAAAAGAGCAGGACAGAATCAATCATATTAAAACAACGGGTGCGCAAACTGGCAATGTGTTTTTAGCTTATCGCAATCAAGCAAATATTGATGCGATTATTGAAAAGCATAAGACGACAAAAAATCCAGTGTATGATTTTACTGCCGAGGACGGAATTCAACATACTGTTTGGGCGGTGAGCGATTCCGCTGTAATTCAACAAATTACTGACGTATTCGAAAATGAAGTGCCTTGCACTTATATTGCTGATGGTCATCACCGTGCTGCTTCGGCTGCAAAAGTGAAGTTGGCATTAGGTGAGGCAGCCACTCCGGCAGCGGACTATTTCCTTACCACTTTATTTCCTTCTAATCAATTGCATATCATGGACTATAACCGTGTAGTAAAAGACTTGAATGGTCATAGTGAGGAAGCTTTTTTAGCTGCATTGCAAAATGAATTTGAAATTGTGGAACATGAAGGAGCGTATAAGCCTACACAATTACACAGCTTTGGTATGTATTTAGCTGGTAAGTGGTATTGTTTAACAGCAAAACCAGGAACTTACAATGATAATGATCCAATTGGTGTATTAGACGTTACTATTTTATCTAACAATATTTTATCAAAATTATTAGGCATCGTCGACCAAAGAACAGATAAGCGTATTGACTTTGTAGGTGGAATAAGGGGTTTAGGGGAATTAGAAAAGAGAGTGGATAGTGGTGAAATGCAATTAGCCATTAGCTTGTACCCTGTTACCATTGATCAGTTATTTAATATAGCTGATGCCGGTGAAGTAATGCCTCCAAAAAGTACTTGGTTCGAACCAAAATTAAGAGACGGATTATTGACGCACTTAATTTATTAGCATTATTAAAAATTATTTTGAATGATTTAATAAACCCAGCAAACTTGCTGGGTTTTGTTTTTCTGCAGCTTTCTTTGTACTTTGTTACACAATTTTGCTTGACCATGGAATGTAAACGCCTCTTTGATTGTATTGATCATCAATTACAAAATTTTCCTAAAAAGGATATGTTATCTGCTAAAGAAAATGGCAGTTGGAAACATTATTCTACACAGGAGATAGCAAAAACAGTAAATGAATTAAGTGCTGGTTTGCATAGCTTAGGATTATCTGCAAATAATTTTACACCAGAGGGTAGTGATAAAATTGCGGTAATAAGCAATAATAGACCTGAGTGGTTAATTGCAGATATGGCTGCACAACAATTGGGTATTATTTGGGTACCCGTTTATCCAACAACCAATCCGTTGGAGTTGGCTTTTATTTTAAATGATGCATCGGTTAAATATATGTTTGCAAGTAATCAAGACTTGTACAACAAAGTAATGTCTATAAAGGATCAGGTTTCCTGTTTACAAGAAGTGTACACTTTTGATAAGATAGAGGGTGCCAAACATTGGACATCATTATTAAATAGTGATACAGTTACTTTACAACAAGTGGAAGTCATTAAAAAATCAATTCCAGTGGAGCAGGTAGCTACTTTTATTTATACATCTGGAACAACAGGTACACCTAAAGGGGTAATGTTAACGCATAAAAATATTTATTTCAATTTAACAATGGGAAGAGAAAGTTTCCCTTTCCCTGATGCACCTACTTTAAAAGTTTTAAGTTTTTTACCACTAAATCATATTTTTGAAAAAGTGGTTTCTTATATTTATATGTACAGTGGAATGGCTATCTATTATGCTGAAAGTATGGATACCATTGCCGATAACCTACGTGAAGTAAAACCAGATGGCTTTTCAACAGTACCAAGATTATTGGAAAAAGTATTTGAGAAAATAATGTTGAAAGGGGAAGAGTTGACTGGTATAAAAAGAAAATTATTTTTCTGGTCAGTGGATATAGCACAACAATATGATAATTTAGTTCCTGGATCTTGGTGGTATGATTTGAAATTAAAAATTGCTAACAAAATAATTTTTGGCAAATGGCGTGAGGCATTGGGAGGCAATGTAAAATTCATTGTTACTGGTGGTGCTGCTTGTCAAGTAAAATTATTACGCATTTTTAATGCAGCTCAAATTCCGGTATACGAAGGGTATGGTCCAACCGAAAACAGTCCTATTATTAGTATCAATTTAAGAACACCTGGGGGTACAAAATATGGTACGGTGGGTGAAGTAATTAAAGGAGTTGAATTTAAATTGGAACCAGACGGAGAAATTTGTGTCGCAGGACCAAGTGTAATGCTAGGTTATTATAAGCGTCCAGACCTCACATCCGAAACCGTAATTGATGGCTGGTTACATACGGGAGATATTGGAGAAATAGTAGACGGTCGTTATTTAAAAATTACTGATCGTAAAAAAGAATTGTTCAAAACCAGTGGAGGAAAATATGTAGCCCCTCAACCCATTGAGAACAAAATGAAAGAGAGTCCGTTTATAGAGCAGATATTGTTAATTGGCGACAATCGTAAGTTTGTAAGTGCCTTAATTGTACCCGGATTTTCAAAATTAAAAGACTGGGCAAAGCAACATGGTATTGAATATACTAGCAATGAGGCAATTATTCAAAACTCATTGGTTGTTACTATGATTGGGGATATTGTGGACGAATACAATAAACTATTTAATCAAGTAGAACAGGTAAAGAAATTTACTTTATTATCAAGAGAGTTTACGATTGATAATGGCGAGATGACGCCTAAGTTAAGTGTAAAAAGAAAAGTAGTATTGGCTAATTTTGCGGCTGAAGTAGAAGCAATGTATCAATCTTAAAAAATACTTTTTGTTGATTAGCTATTGCGCAGCACAAACTTTTCTTTTATAATTGTTTGTACATCTTTATTTTGAATTTTACTTTCTAACCAAGAAATAATATCCAAATACATAAAGGCCCTGCTCTCCAGTTTACTTTTTTCCAAAGGCTCAAGCTTTTGCAACAAGATTTCAAAAGATGCTTCCTTACCCGATTGAATAGCAGTTCTTAAAAAGTTAAATAAAACTACTTCTACCGCGCCTAAATTTTTCATCTTTGCCATAAAGCGAAACACCGATTTAGATAAGTAAGCTACTACTTCGGTGTTGCCTAATTCATAATGTGCAATTAAATGAAGTAGTCGCGCATAACATTGTAAGTCATCGCGCAGGTTTACTTTCCAGTTAATGATGCTGTTTAAATAATCAATTGTTTTTTCTGCATCCCCAGCGCCAAAATATAAACAAGCTATTTTGTAATAGAACACCAAAACACGGTGACTGTCAATATAAAGTTCAATGTCTTTTAATTTTTCTTCCATCGTGGGAACCATCGCCAAACCCTCACTAAATGTACCTTCTAGGAAGTGTTGATTAATTTTAGCAATGTATAAATAAATAAAAGATTGAATTAAATTATTCTTATTGTTAAGTACAATTTGAGATTCACTAAAGTTTTCTAAAATGCAAATGGTCTCTTTGAATTTATCAATATTCTTTAAATCAAAATGGGCGCTAATTAAATTGTGTAAGCCCTTAATATATTGAGCAGATTCAATCAATTGCATATTTTCTTCCTTCTCAAAAAGGTCCACCCATTTTTGAGCGTAACGATAATGCATTAAAAAATCCTGTGTAATAAAACCATACCAACAATAACATTGATACAAATATAATTTCTCATAAAACCCTTCCTCATTTTTTACAATTTCCAAAATAGGATCTTGAATGAGTGCATCTAATGTGACTCTATCCTCTTCGTTTCTTGCATGACCATGTTGAATATACCAACCGTATAATTGTAAACTTAAATTGGAAGTTTTTGCAATTAATTCCAAACGATGATTTGCTGCATCAATTTCATCACTTAATTGTTTAGCCCTGTCTTGCATGCTACGGGTAATATGTAAGGATTCAATTTTCTTTTCTAAAAATAAAACCTGCAATAAAAAAGTAACCTGGTTGTTTTGTTTGGTTAAGGTTTTAATCTTATCTAAAATGCGCAAGCTTTGCAAGTAAAGCCCCTTGTTGTATAAAATTTTAGCATGGTCTAATTGCTCGTGAATTTGCAAGTCTATATTTTCACTTAGCTTTAAAATGCGCAGGCTTGATAATATTTGATCATATAAGTGCGCTTTTAAATTGGACAATTGTTGCTTTTGTATAGTCTCATTTTTACGAAGTAATTCCTCCTCATCATAGTCCTTCATCTTATCCAAGGCATCAAAAAGAGTGACAATTTTCAAATCAGCAGACGCAGAATTACGGGCAGCATACAACTTAAAATTGCGCTTTTCCCCCTTTTCTAGGGACTTCACTAAAATAAATAAGGCGTCGGTGCTTAGGTTGGGCATCGTAGCTGATTTTAACTCAAGTTATTGAAAATCAATTAATTAATCAAAAATTGGCTCTTTATACATTGTAAAATAGGCATAAAATTGATGTGAATTACTTGTTAATATGGGGTATTTTTATACAATAAACGGGCGAAAAGCCCGTTTGTCATCTATAAACGATTGTAAATCAATAATATGAGCCAAAAAGTATTCATTTTTGATACCACTTTAAGAGATGGTGAACAGGTCCCAGGTTGTAAATTAAACACCAAGGAAAAATTGGAGTTAGCGGTACGCTTGGAGGAGTTAGGTGTGGACATTTTGGAAGCGGGTTTTCCTGTTTCTAGCCCAGGAGATTTTGAATCTGTTAACCAAATTGCTAAAACTTTAAAAAATACAGTGGTTTGTGGATTGTCTCGTGCAGTTCAAAACGATATTGAAGTTGCCGCTGCTGCTTTAAAACCAGCAAAGCGATTTAGAATTCATACAGGCATTGGCACATCAGACTTACACATCAAACATAAATTCAATAGTAACCGTGAGGAAATTATTGAGCGTGCTATTAAGGCTGTAACCATTGCAAGAAATTTTACCGACGATGTAGAATTTTATGCTGAGGATGCAGGCCGTACCGATAACGAATATTTAGCACGTGTAATTGAAGCGGTGGTAAAAGCAGGCGCCACTACTTTAAATATTCCGGACACTACTGGTTATTGTTTGCCACAACAGTATCAGGAAAAAATGGCTTACTTATATAACAATGTTCCCAATATTGATAAAGCAATTTTATCCTGTCATTGTCATAACGATTTAGGATTAGCAACAGCCAATTCAATAGCTGGTGTGATTGGAGGTGCAAGACAAATTGAGTGTACAATTAATGGTTTAGGAGAACGTGCAGGCAATACTGCATTAGAGGAAGTAGTGATGATTTTAAATCAACATAAGGATTTAGGATTTCATACAAGCATTAATCCAAAGTTGTTAAACACAATTAGCCGCGAGGTTTCAGACACCATGCGTATGATGGTACAACCAAATAAAGCAATTGTGGGAGCAAATGCATTTTCACATTCATCGGGTATTCATCAGGATGGTTTCTTAAAAGAAGCACAAACTTATGAAATCATTAATCCTGCTGAGGTAGGTGCTGATGAAAGTAAAATTGTTTTAACGGCGCGCAGTGGTCGTAGTGCATTAGCGCATCGTTTACATAAAATTGGATTTCAATTTACAAGAAATGAAGTAGATGAATTGTATCCTATCTTTTTAGAAATCGCAGATAAAAAGAAAGAAGTAGTAGAAGCTGATTTGCAAGCAATGGCAAAAGCGTATAAAAAATAATTTTCGAGACGAACGTACAATAAAACGAAAAATGGGAAAAACATTATTTGAAAAAATTTGGGA